>WRMA01000040.1 GCA_009777355.1 Oscillospiraceae bacterium
AGGAGAAGACTGGGCGAAGGGGAGAGAATTTTATACGGGGATTACGAACCGTTAAGCGTAACTCTGACGCACGTATTAAACCAGAAAGCGGGTATCGGCTGGTCGTCGTATTCCCATACGGGTATGCCCGTGCCGGTATTCGCCCTGGGCGCGGGTCAGGAATTATTCACGGGATTTTACGAAAACACGGATATATTCCTGAAGTTTAAGGCTTTGACGGGCGTCGAATAAAAAATGCTTGAAAAAATAAAAGGCTGCGTAAACCGGCAAAATATCAGACGTCATATTCTGCCGGTTTCTATTATTTTAGTTTTGTGCGCCGTTTTAATTTTAATCCCGTCCGAATTTGACAAAGACGCGTTTGAAAATACGGAGCGCGTTAAAGTTCTTATTTTATCCGTCGACGACAGTCAAATAAAGAGCGCGGGATTAATTCTGTTCGGAGAGCAGAGATGCGAAATCGAAATTCTGGGAGGAAGCTTCAAAGGACGGATAACGTCCGGCATGAATTATCTAAGCGGCTCTCTGGAAAAAGACAAGATTTTCGAGGTAAACGACAGGGCTCTCGCCGTTATAGACTATGATTACGACTATGATTCCGGGGAAAATAATATTATATTCGTTAATATTATCGACCATTACAGAATGAACTATGAGCTTATACTTGTCTTGATTTTTGCGGCGGCTTTAATTGGCTTTGCGGGAATTATCGGCTTTAAGGCGCTGACGTCTTTTGCCTTTACGGTGCTCTGCATCTGGAAAATACTAATCCCTAATTTCTTGTCGGGAACAAACCCCATAATTATCGGCGCGGGGCTGGCCATGCTTTTAACCGCCGTTATAGTCTGTCTCGTTTACGGATTCGACAAGCGTTCGCTTTCGGCGATTACAGGGGCGTTGTCGGGGTCTGCCGTAACCTGCGTGACGGCCGTTATTTTCGTGGATTTATTTAAAATACACGGCGCGGTCATGCCGTATTCCGAAACCCTTTTATATTCGGGTTACCCGGATTTAAATCTTACCCGGATATTTATAGCGGGGATATTTATAGCGTCGTCCGGAGCGGTCATGGATTTGGCCGTCGATATAACGAGCTCGCTCTATGAAATCGCGGGAAAGCGTCCGGATATTTCGAGGGCCGAACTAATAAAATCGGGAATGACAATCGGACGGACTGTCGTCGGAACGATGACGACGACGCTGCTTCTTGCCTACTCGGGCAGTTATATTACGCTCCTAATGGTATTTACTGCGCAGGGAACGCCTGTCGTAAATATATTAAACTTAAAATATATAGCCGCGGAAATACTGCATACTATGGTCGGGAGTCTCGGGCTTGTAACCGTCGCTCCGCTCACCGCCGTCGCGGGAGGTATGTTATTTGCAAAGAAAGGCGGGAATAAAACAGATTCATGAGATATTTATTTATTGTAATATCGGGGATTTTGTTCGCGTCGCCGTTTATTTTTCCGGAGCTGTATATACTGTCTTTTATCGCGGGAGCGCCGTTTTTCGTTTTATTATTCGAATCGTTGATAAATCAAAATACTAAAAGATTCAAACTTATAAAATATACTTTTGTTTTCGGTCTGGGATTTTATCTTCCGGTTTATATCTGGTTTTTATGGATGTATCCTATGGAGCAGACCGGGGTTACGCCTTTGCAGAGCGCGTTTATAGTTATGTCGGCGTGGCTGGGATTTTCGCTTGTACAGATTACCGCGCTGCTTATTCTGCCGGTTGGTCTGATAATATTAGGACATAAATATAAATGCCGTTCTTTTTTTCTTCCCGTTATTACCGCGTGTCTTTATATAACGGCCGAATGGGTTCAGTCGTGGTTTTTGTCCGGGCTTACATGGGCGAAGCTGCCGGTTTCGCAGTATAAAAATTTATTTTTTATACAGAGTTCGTCGCTGCTGGGAACGTATTTTATAAGCTTTGTCATAATTTTTATAAACTCGTGCGCAGCGCTATATATCTTAAACAGAAAAAATAATATAAATAACAAAAATAACAATATTTTAATTTTAGCCGTTGTCCTGTTATATTTCTCTAATTCTTATTTCGGTTTGTTAAGAATATATTTTCTCGATAATTTTGATAATTCAGAGGGGGAAATCACGGCTTATATAATTCAGGGGAATATTTCTTCGTATGATAAATGGGCTGATTCAGAGGGGAGAAATTCGCTTGAAATTTACGAATCGCTTATAAAATATATCAAAAACGAAGAAGAAACCCCGGTTATATGCGTCATGCCGGAAACGGCCGTTCCGTCGGGCGTGAGTTACAACGGAACGGTATATAACAGACTGAAATCTTCCGCCGCTGAAAATAATATAACTCTTTTCACGGGAGCGATATATTATAATCGTGAAAACGACGAGCGATACAACGCTATAATGGCGTTTGACAAAAACTATGATTTTATCGAGCCTTACGCGAAACGTCATCTCGTGCCGTTCGGCGAATATCTGCCGTTCGAAAATATTTTAACGGAATTTTTCCCGTTTGCCGCGAATATATCAATATTCGACGGCGCGCTGACCGCGGGGAAAAATTCAAATATTATGACTGTAAACGGTATAAATTACGGCGGCCTCGTATGCTTCGACTCGATTTTCCCCGAGCTTGCGAGAAAATCGGTCAGGGACGGCGCGGATATTTTAATAATCGCGACGAACGACTCATGGTTCAGAAATTCCACGGCGAAGCCGCAGCACAACGCGCACGCCGTCTTGCGCGCGGTCGAAAACAACAGATACGTGATACGTTCCGCGAACACCGGAATCTCCTCGTTTATTTCTCCGTCCGGAAAAATAATAAGCCGGTCGAATATTTTAGAGAGGGAGATTTTGAGAGAAGAAATAAAAATCATAAAATCGACGACCCTATATACTGTTTGCGGCGATATAATTTTATACTTCGCATGGGGTTATATCTGCTTCTGCCTTTTAGAATATAAAATTATAAAATATATAAATATAAAAAAATTAAGTAAACGGGAGAAAAATCATGATTTATGAAAAAATCGCGCTGTATCCGAACAGACCGCATATAACCCTTACTTCTTACGTCTCCGAAATATCCCCGGAACTGCGTAATCTAAAAAAACCGGCGGTACTCGTCCTGCCCGGCGGAGGATATTATATAACGGCGGACAGGGAGGCCGAACCGGTCGCGAAGGCGTTTTTCGCGGCGGGCATGAACGCGTTCGTTTTAAGATATTCGGTCAAAGAAGAAGCCGTCGGCTACGCTCCGTTACTGGACGCGGCGACGGCCGTGAAGTATATAAGAGACAACGCAGAAAGATATAATATCGACCCGGATAAACTGGCGCTGTGCGGATTTTCCGCGGGCGGGCATTTGGCGGCGAGCCTCGGCTCTCTCTGGAAACTCGATATTATATCCGAAACTCTGGGCTGCGATAACGCTTATATAAAACCTAGCGGCATGATTCTGGGTTACCCCGCAATCGACGCGGACGACTCGAACCTGAAACCCGAAGAAGCCCATAAATCATATAATATATTCTACAGTAAGAAGCACGTCGGTCCGGATACCTGTCCGGCGTTTATATGGCATACCGCGTCGGACGATTTGCCGGTTGAAAATTCGCTGTATTTATGCGAAGCCCTTTCGAAACACAAAATCCCGTTTGAGCTGCATATTTTCCCATACGGAGAGCACGGGCTTTCCCTCGCGACAAAAGAAACCGCGCCTAACGACGGAATGGTCATGCCGTACGTAGCCCGCTGGACAGACATGGCGCTGAAATGGCTCGAGGAGATTCTATTCGCCTAAAACTCTATAATAACCAGCATTTCGGCCTTATTATTTCTTACGCCGATAATCACGTCCTTTGCGAGAGTCGCTATAATCGACCTCTCGAGACCGTCCCACTGGTCGTCTTCTTCTTTTAATATTTTTGGGATTGCGTTCTGATAGGAAGCCAGCGAAAAATAAGTAGCGATTCCCATGCTGTCGTAATGGGGAACGTATATGGGGTCGTATTCGCCGTTCGCCGTCAGCAGACTTTCAAAAATTCCGCTGATTTTGCCGAAAATTCCCTTCGACGCCATATTGTTCTCCCCGCTGCTCGAAAGAGAGAGTATTTTTTCTTTTTTGCTCGAACTCACGAACGTTTCGGCCGACAGGTTCAATATAAAGCGCCGTTCTTCGTTTTCCACGTAAAACTCATATTTCAGATTTTCAAACAGGCGCACGGTAAGCCCCAGCATTTCTTCCGTAAGCAGCCGGAGCTTTCCGGCCGCGGACGGAGACAGCCTGCAGAATTTCCCGATTCTGTCGACCTCGCCGAGTATTGCCTCCGTTCCGTGTTGTTCGGTATAGATATCCGATTTCATAATTATATTGCGCGCTCCTTTCAGAAATTCAATAATTATAAATTATTTTATTGTTTATTATCTTTAACTTTGTATTATATCATGAACCGTAACAATTCGTATAGTACCCGAGGAGGTATAATTTTTTATAATATTCCCATTTCTTTAATCTTCAAAACGGCGTCGACGCTGTTTGCCACGTCGAGTTTTCTGTAAATAAGCTCGACGTGCGACTTCACGCCGTTCGGCTTGAGCCCCATTCTTTCGGCGATTTCATTTCTGCTGCAGCCTTCGCGCATTAAAGTCATAACCGTTTTCTGTTTTTCGGTGAACGACAGATTTTCCGGCGGGATTCCGCCGGTGAGGCCTTTCGAGTTTTTCGCCACCGCCACCGCCGCGATATAGAGGGATTTTATAAACGAACCCGGAACGCCGCCCTTATAGTCCGTCTGGACGGCGCGTTTCTGAAGACGGTGAAGCATGTTCACAAGCTCCGCCCCTTCGTTGGCGAATATCTGCGTATATCTGTATTTATAGGCTTCGACGGCGGCCTGTTCCAGGCAGTCGAGAGCGGTGTTCTGCCTTCCCCCGCCCTTTTTCCAGTATGAGACGGCGAGAAGAATACGGGCTTCTATTATATCGAGAGGACGGCGGTAGCGTTCGCTCAGTTCGAGCAGTTTCTGGAGAAGCAGCGCGGACATGTTATAATCGCCCGAAACGATATACGCCCTCGCGGTCGTAAAGCTCTGATACAGTTTGAAAAACGCGGGATTATCGAAAACATTTGTTTTATAATCCCTAATCTGTTCTTCGGCCGCGTCTTTGTCTCCGTTGTTCAGCTGCAGCCTGCGCGTATAAGCCCGGAGATTGGCTTTAAGATAAAACGCTTTGTCCCGTTCTATCATTGCGCCTATATTATCGAGAATCCTGTTCGCCTCAGATTTCTGACCGTCGGCAAAAAGAGAGGAGGCTAAAATCGTCATCGCGCAGAATTTTATTTCGGGAGAGCAGTCTCCGGGGATATTCGCGCAGGCGGCGAGAGCGCTCTCGCGCGCCTCGCTGATATTTCCCTTTTCGTAATGCAGTCCGGCGTACAGGCACTCTTTTATGACTGCGTATTCGTTGCCGACTATGACTCCTATGGTTTTTTCCAGCAGATTCATAGTTCTGTCGTCGTCAAAGTCGAAATCCGAAGCGAAATCCCTGACGGAACGGTGAAAGAGCGGCATATTCTGGGTTATACTGGGAGTGTAGGCCATAACCCTTTCTTTGAACGGAACCAACTTCACGCTCTTAAGCGAATCTATAAAATTATTTCTGTAATCGAGAAATCTGATAAGAATTAAAACTATAGCCGAGCGGGGATTCTGCAGGACTATTTTCGGGAACAGTCTATAATATTTGTCCAGGCAATTTTCGAGTTCGTCCGCGCGTCCTTCGACGTACGCCGCCCAGATTCGGGTTTCCAGAAGATACGGATATTTTTCGACGAGGGAGTCGCTTACGGACATATGGATTGCGTACAGAGTATCCTCGATAGAGGCGTAAACGGAATTATAATCGTACATATTATAGAGAGACTCCGCTACGCCTTTTCCGTTTTTCGCCCTGAAATAATATTCGACCGCTCTGAAATAGTCTTTTTTGCCGGAATAATAATCCCCCGCCTTGCCGTACTGAGCCTCGAGAGCCTGTTCCCCCTCTTCCAGAAGTATGTTAAGCAGAAAATCCCTGAACAAATCGTGGAACATATATGAGTTGTCCCCGCTTTTTCTCAAAAAGGCGTTTTCTCTGGCGAGTCCTTCCAGGATATCTTCGCCGCCGGTTTTTCTGAACAGTTTTTCGCCGGACGTCAGACGTTCGCAGATTTCCGGGGTGAGCTCTTTTACGACGGAAACCAGGGTCATAAACTTTTTAATTTTATTGTTCCAGCGTTCCCATACGTGGGTTCTGAGAAAATTCTCGAGATAACGTCCGGTCAGGTCGATATTATATGATTTTTCATCGGCGAGGAGCAGCGCCCTGATTCCGATAGCCCAGCCTCCGGTAGACGCAAGAATCTCGTCCGCCTGCCTGCTCGAGATAAAGCGTCCGTTCTTGCTGAAAAATAATTTTATCTCCCCGCTCGTGAACTGTAAATACTCGGCGTCCACGACGGCGAATTCGCCTTTCGCGACCATTTCCGAGAAGCTGTCGGGAGGAGCGTTGCGGCTCAGCAGCAAAACCGTGCAGTTTTCAGGCAGCCTTTTAAACAAAGACGGCAGCAGACCGAGTATTTCGGCGTTTTTTATAATATGCAGGTCGTCGATGACTAATATATATGAATTTTTTCCTGCCCCTGTATCCGTAAAGCAGTTCAGCGCGCGCAGTATAAACTCGACGGGAGCGGCGCTGAGGCCGGGATTCGAGACAAGCGCGCGCAGAGGCGATTTTTCCGGAAGGAAACCCGAGAGGGCCGAAATGAACCGTCTGCAGAATTCCGACATTTTATTGTCGTATTCGTCGAGGCTGAGCCACGCGCGTTTTATATCAGATACCGATTCCCTGTGTTCCAGCCACAAAAGAGAAGAGACGGTTTTTCCGAATCCCGCGGGCGCGTGCATATATACGACCTGCTTTTCAGACAGACCGTCGAGCAGTTTCATCAGGGTTGTTCTCGGCGCCTGCGCTTTTATTATCGTTTGTTCCATATTTTTTTATACAGCTCCGATTTATCGTTTTTTGTTATATTGTTATATAATATAATCCGGATATTTTTACAAGTTATTTAAAAATAACAAACCTCTGTATATTATATCACAGAACGAAGCGTTTTACAAGCGTTTCATAAATAATTTTTTATTCTGACAGCCGGTCTTGCGCGGCGTTCTCTTACGAAAGTCTGTTTTTGAAATCTTCGTAGCCGAACTGTTTTATTATTTTTACTTCGCCGTTTTGCTTTAGAACAATAACGGACGGCAGATTTACCCCGTTGAACGTATTGTTTTTCACCATCGTATAGTGAGCCATATCGCCTAAGATAATTTTATCTCCGGCTTTTAATTCATAGTCGAACGAATAATCGCCGATTATATCCCCCGCAAGACAGGTGTTTCCCCCTAACCTGTAATTATATTTTTTTACGCCGGGTTTGCCCGCGCCGTAAATTTCCGGTCTGTACGGCATTTCCAGAACGTCCGGCATATGGCACGCCGCCGACGCGTCGAGAATGACGGACGGTATCTCCGATTTTTCCCCGCCGTCAAAAATATCGAGGACGGACGAAACCAAAACCCCCGCGTTTAGCGCGACCGCTTCCCCCGGTTCGAGATAGATTTCCGCGTTATATTTGTCTTTGATAAATTTAATCGATTTAAAAAGCGTCTCAAAATCGTAATCTTCCCGGGTTATGTGATGGCCGCCGCCGAAATTCACCCATTTTATATTCTTATAATTTTTGATGAACTCCCCGAATTTTTCGTCGAATATTTTAACGGTACGCCATAAAACGTCGGAGTTCTGCTCGCACATAGTATGAAAATGCAGCCCGTCTATATATTTTAAACTCTCCTGATTTTCTAATACTTTATTTAATTTAACCCCGAGTCTCGAGTTTTTCGCGCACGGGTCGTAAATCTCTCTTTCCGTTTCGGAATATTCGGGATTCACCCGCAGTCCTATTTGATTCCGGGTATTTTTTATTTTATCTTTAAATTTATTTAACTGCTCAAAAGAATTAAATATAATATAACCGCAGATTTCGGATATTTCGTCAAATTCGCTTTCAGGATAAGCGGGGGAAAAAATATGCGTTTCGCCGCCCATTTTTTCATAGCCTAATTTTGCCTCGAACAGACCGCTCGCGGTCGCGCCTTTAAGATATTTGCCGATAAGAGAATAAAAATAAAACATAGAGAACGCTTTCTGCGCGAGTAAAATCTTGCAGCCGGATAATTTCTGAACGCCGTCTAAAATCTCAAGATTTTTTATTAGTTTTTTTTCGTCGATTACATAACTCGGGGTCGGGATATTTTTTAAGCTTTCGGGGTCAATCATGTTAATAACAACTCTTTTCTGTAAACTTATTATTCAAATAAATCGGTGTGCGTACCGGTTGACGTAAAAACGAGTATAAGCCTGTCTTCATATTTTTTGTAAATAAGCAGCCAGTCTCCTTCTCCGTCAACATGACATTCGCGGTAACCTTTGCAGTCGCCTTTAAGAGGATGGTCTTTAAATTTATACGGCATAAGTCCGCCGCGCAGCAGCAAATCGACTGTATATTCTAACTTCGACATATCATACCCGCGTTTTATAAGCGCGCGGCGGTTTTTTCTGAATCTTTTGGAATATTCAGGATTGTATTTATTATTCATCGTCATCCTCCAGCTTATCTTCCAAATCCATGGCGGCAAACATTTCGCGGGCATTTGCGAAAGATTTAATCCTGCGTATACCGTTTTTATGCTCCTGTATAATCTGTTCGGTTTCCCGCATGGCAAGCAATACTTCGGACTTAAATTTAGGTTCGCGTATTTCAAACGGAAAACCGCGGCGTTTAATCGACATATGCAAAAAAACATTTATGGCTTCGCTTAAATTTAAACCAAACTCGGCAAATGTTTCCTCAGCCTTCGATTTAATAACAGGGTCAAGTCTGATATTATAATTAGTTGTTTTCATGATATAATTAACTCCCTTTAAATAAAATATTTATATTTGTTGCTATTATATCACAAAGTATCCGCAATGTCAATAACAATTTCAAAGCGCGGAAGTCATTCCACCAGTTCCGGCTCGAAACATTCTTTCCACGGTAAACCCCATTTGTTCAAAGCGTCCATGAACGGGTCGGGGTCGAACTCCTCGACGTTATAAACCCCGGCTTTACGCCATTTCCCCGTCAGAACCATCATCGCCCCGAGCATTGCGGGGACTCCCGTCGTGTATGATATCGCCTGCGAACCTACTTCCGCGTAACATTCTTCGTGTACGCAGGTATTATATATATAATAATTTTTCGGCTTCCCGTCTTTTACGCCCTGATATATGCAGCCGATGTTCGTTCTGCCTTTTGTTCTCGGACCGAGAGACGCGGGGTCGGGCAGGACGGCTTTCAGAAACTGCAGGGGGATAATTTTTTTCCCCTCGAAATCAACCGGCTTTATCGACGTCATTCCGACGTTTTCGAGAACTTTCAAATGGGTTAGATAATTCTGCGAAAACGTCATGAAAAATCTTATTCTCTTAACGCCTTTTATATTTAAAGCAAGAGATTCGAGCTCTTCGTGATATAACAGATACATATCTTTTTCGCCGATTTCCGGGAAATTATAGACTCGTTTTATTTCCATGGGTTTTGTTTCGATAAATTTCCCGTCCTCGAAATATCTTCCGTTCGACGTTATTTCCCGTATATTTATTTCGGGATTGAAATTAGTCGCGAAAGCGTATCCGTGGTCTCCCGCGTTCGCGTCGAGTATGTCTATATAATTAATCTCGTCAAAGTGACGTTTTTGCGCGTACGCCGAAAAGACCCCGGTTACTCCCGGGTCGAACCCGCAGCCGAGAACCGCCGTTATACCGGCTTTCTCAAATCTTTCACGATAAGCCCACTGCCATTTATATTCGAATTTCGCCGTTTCGGGAGGCTCGTAATTCGCCGTGTCGAGATAATTTACGCCGGTTTCGAGACACGCGTCCATAACGGTCAGGTCCTGATACGGCAGAGCGGCGTTTATGACTATAGCCGGTTTGTAATCTTTGATTAGAGAAATGAGCTCCTCTGTGTTATCCGCGTCGACTCGCGCCGTACTGCTTTTTGTTTTCGTCTCTATTCTGCTTTTAATTGCTGATTTTAATAAATCGCATTTTGATTTTGTCCTGCTTGCAACCATAATATCGGGGAATACTTCTGGATTCTGGCAGCATTTATGCGCTATGACGGATGCGACTCCCCCCGCGCCGATAATTAAAGTTCTGTTTTCATTCATAATTTTTTTAATCTCCTTAATCTTTGTAATAATAAATATATTATACCCAATATATATTTATTTGTCAACTTTTAAGCCGTGATTTCCCTGAATATCTACTATAATTTTTATTTTTTAATTTTATAATTTTGTCCTTGACTTTTATAAATAAATCTGTTATAATACTATTTACAGATTGAACAAAGGCGTTCATCAAACGGCGCGGGAATCAGCCCTAATACGCATCGTTTGATGGGCGTCTTTGCTATAAAGCCGTAAAAGGAGGCCTTTAAATGCCGGACAGGGATAAATACGAGAACCCGTTGTGTAAACGGTACGCAAGTAAAAATATGCAAGCAATTTTTTCAGACAATAATAAATTTTCGACATGGCGTAAATTATGGACCGCTCTCGCGGAGAGTCAGAAAGAACTCGGGCTTAATATCAGCGGCGAACAAATCGGAGAGATGAGAGATAATATCGATAATATAAACTATGAAACGGCAAATAAATTCGAGAGTGAGACCCGGCACGACGTAATGGCTCATATACTGGCTTACGGGGAACAGTGCCCGAAAGCGAAATCCGTTATACATCTCGGCGCGACTTCATGCTACGTCGGAGACAACACAGATATTATTTTACAGCGTTCGGCTCTGATTTTAATAAGAAAATTACTCCTGAACGCGGTGGAAAAATTATATAATTTTTCGGAGAGATATAAAGCCCTGCCGTGTCTCGCGTATACCCACTTTCAGGCGGCGCAGCCGACGACCGTAGGAAAGCGCGCCGCATTGTGGATACAGGATTTATTATTTGATTTCGAACGGCTTGATTTTACCGTTAGTAATTTAAAGCTGCTCGGCTGTAAGGGAACGACGGGAACAAGCGCGAGTTTTCTCGATTTATTCGGCGGAGACCACGGGAAAGTGAAAGAACTGGAAAAAAAAATCGCCGGAAAAATGGGGTTCGAACAGGAAAAAATCTATTCGGTCAGCGGTCAGACCTATTCGAGGAAAATAGATTATTACACTCTGTCCGTTCTTTCCGGAATAGCGCAGAGCGCATATAAGTTTTCGAACGATATAAGACTACTCTCGCACATGAAAGAAATCGAGGAACCGTTTGAGGAAAATCAGGTCGGTTCAAGCGCGATGGCGTACAAACGCAATCCCATGAGAAGCGAACGCATAGCGTCGCTGGCGCGTTATATAATAACGGACGCCTTGAATCCCGCGCTTACGGCAAGCTCGCAATGGCTCGAGAGAACCCTCGACGATTCGGCAAACAGACGAATCGCAATCCCGGAGGCTTTTCTCGCGACTGTCGCGATTTTATCCCTGGTGATAAATGTCGCGGATAATATGACCGTTTATCCCGAAATAATAAAAAAGCGTCTGGACGAAGAACTGCCGTTTATGGCGACCGAGAATATTTTAATGCGCTGCGTTAAAAAAGGCGGAGACAGGCAGATTCTTCACGAAAGGCTGCGTCTTTATTCCGTTGAGACCGCAAGGCAAATAAAACTGTACGGCGGAAAAAACGACTTGATTTATAGAATCCTATCCGACGAATTATTTAATATAGACAAAGAAGAACTGGAAAGTTTAATATCCGCCGAAGGTTTCACGGGGAGGGCAAAAGAACAAACGGAAGAGTTTTTGGCCGGCGTTAAAATTATCCTGGAAGAAAACCGGGAGATTTTAGGGGAGAATATTCATATACTGGTATAAATAATATATAATAATATCAAGAAAGGGTGGAAAATATGCTTACTGTTATAGCGGGTATAAACTGGGGAGACGAAGGAAAGGGGCGTATGGTCGATTTGCTTGGCGCGGATTACGATATAATCTGCCGTTATCAGGGTGGGAACAACGCGGGGCATACCGTCGTCAACGAAAAGGGCAGGTTTATATTAAATCTTTTGCCGTCGGGGATTTTACGTGACGGCGCGGTTAACGTCATGGGAGCGGGCATGGTAATAGATATAGAGCATTTGTCCGGCGAAATCAGTACGCTTTATGAAAAAGGCGTGGGCGTCGCTCCCGAAAATTTAAAAATCAGCGATAAGGCTTTTATCTGTATGCCGTATCACAAAAAACAGGATATACTCGAGGAGGAGCGTCTTGCCGATAAAAAATACGGTTCGACCCGCCGAGGGATTGCTCCCGTATACGGCGACAAATATATGAAAAAAGGATTGAGAATGAGCGATTTACTGGATTTTGAAGGGTTAAAACCCAAGCTTGCGGATATTCTCGAATGGAAAAATATCACGCTGAAAGGATATTTTACGCAGGCAGATTTTCAGGAGAATCTTGACTGGCTCTATAAATTCGGAACGGGTCTCGTTTCTTATATAACCGATACGAGCCGGTATTTATCGTCGGCGGTAAACTCCGGCAAAGATATTTTATTCGAGGCTCAGCTAGGAGCCCTGCGCGATATAGATTACGGGATTTACCCGTACACTACCTCTTCGCAGACGCTGGCGGCATACGCGCCGGTCGGCGCGGGTATTCCCGGAGCGAAGCTCGACAAAGTAACCGGCGTTATGAAAGCGTATTCGAGCTGCGTGGGAGAAGGGCCGTTCACTTGCGAAATGTTCGGCGAAGAGGCTTCCGCCCTGCGCGAAGCCGGGTCCGAATACGGCGCGGCTACGGGAAGACCGCGGCGCGTCGGCGGTTTTGATATTCCCGCGAGCCGTTACGGCATACAAATGCAGGGAGCGGATGAAATTGCGCTGACGAAACTGGACGTGCTCTCGTATATGGATAAAATTCCCGTTTGCGTCGAATACGAAATTGACGGAATCAGAACGGACGAGTTTCCGTCGGGCGACAGATTAACAAGAGCGAAACCGGTCTTTGAGTATCTGGACGGATTTAAAACAGATATATCGAAATGCCGTAAAGCGTCCGACTTGCCGGACGAAGCCCTTAGATATATCAGATATATAGAAGCGGCCGTGGATTGCCCGGTCAAATACGTATCTGTAGGAGCGGAACGCGAAGATTATTTGGTTATTTGATTCCGGATTATTTTTTCAGTTGTTAAATTCTCCCGCCAGCGCCGAAATAGTAGCCTTCGCGTCGCCGTAAATCATCAGGGTATTGGGCATAGTGAACAGTTCGTTTTCAATCCCCGAGAATCCGCGCCCCTTTCCGCGTTTCAAAACAAATACTGTCTTCGCTTCGTGGGCTTTTATAATCGGCATACCGTAAATCGGCGAGGACGCATCGGTTTCGGCCGCGGGGTTTACGACGTCGTTAGCGCCGATTATTATCGCGACGTCCTGCGCGGGCATAGCCGGGTTCATTTCTTCCATAGTTTTGAGCTGCTCGTAGGGAATATCCGCTTCGGCGAGCAGCACGTTCATGTGACCGGGCATACGTCCGGCGACGGGATGCACCGCGAAACTGATTTCCGCTCCGTTGGCTTCGAGTTTTTCCGCGAGTTCCTTAACGACGTGCTGCGCCTGCGCGACGGCCATTCCGTAACCCGGAACGAACACGACCGACTGCGCCGCTTCGAGTACAAGATAAGCGTCCTCGGCCGAAACCGACTTCGGTTCGGTCTGCGCTCCGCCTTTTGAAGCCGCCTGGGTCGCTCCGAAACCGGAGAACAAAAGATTGCCGATTGAACGGTTCATGGCTTTGCACATGATTAGAGTAAGCACAATTCCCGACGCTCCGACAAGGCATCCGGCAACTATCAGAACTGTATTGTAAATGATAAATCCGGCCATCGCCGCTCCCAGTCCGGAAAGACTGTTAAGCAGCGAAATAACGACCGGCATATCCCCTCCGCCGATAGGCAGCACGAAAGTAAAGCCCGCAATAAGGGAAATCGCGACGAGGCTCATAATCGCTATAAATTTTACTTCGGCGTCAATAAAGGGTATAACATAAATAATAATGCAGGCAAGAGCGGTCAGCGCGAATAAAAAATTAATTGATTTCTGCCCTTTGAAAACAATGGCCCGCCCCGTGATTTTTTCGGAAAGCTTACCCCACGCCAGTACAGAACCCGTAAACGTTACCGCGCCGATTAATATAGTCAAGCCTATCGATACGGCGTTTACTGCGTCGCCGCCGTCAGGACTTTTAAAAAATTCCGTAACCGCTATGAGCAGGGAAGTCAGCCCGCCGAATCCGTTGAAAAGCGCGACAAGTTCGGGCATTCCCGTCATCTTTACTTTCTTTGCCCATATAATCCCTATCAGAGAGCCTATGGCAATACCGATAAAACACCAAACGTAACCGTTCTGAATCCAGTCGCTGTTCCAGGAATCCGCAACTTCTCTCTCGCTGAACACGGCGACGACGGCTATAAGCATACCGAGAGCAGACAAAAAATTCCCCTGACGCGCGGTGTTTACCCTGCCGAGTTTTTTTATGCCTATAATAAAAAACACGCAGGCGGCTATGTACGCAAGATTAATAATCATTATTTTTGGCCCTCCCCGCTCTTGTTTTTATTTTTATCTTTATCGTTTTTCTGCCGGAACATACCGAGCATACGGTCGGTGATTAAATATCCCCCGACGACGTTTACCGAAGCCAGTATCACGGCGAGGAAAGAGAGTATCATACCCAAAGTACCGGTCGCCTGAATCGCGCATACCGCCAAAGCTCCGACTATAGTGATTCCCGATATGGCGTTAGTTCCGGACATCAGGGGCGTATGCAGCTGCGACGGGACTTTTGAAATAAGCTCGACTCCCAGAAACGCCGCGATTACAAATATAAAAACCAGAAATATTAGATTTTCCATCAGACGGTTTCTCCTTAATATATCTAAATTAAATTATTTATTTAAATTTTTCGTTTAATATTCTCCCGTCTGAAGTTATCAGACAGCCCGCCATTATTTCGTCGCTTTCGTCAATTTTAAACATTTTATTTTCAGCGTCGCGGAAATGCGTAAGAAAAGCCGTTATGTTACCCGAGAACATAGCCGAAGCGTCTTTGGGAATAAAACGCTCGAGACTGTCTCCGCCGATAATCAACACGCCGTTTTCGGTCAAAACGTCTTTTTCCGGGTCCGAACCCTCAACGTTGCCGCCCGTCTTAACGGCCATATCTATAATAACGGAACCCGGTTTCATCTGCGAGAGCATATCTTTGGTCAAAATAACCGGCGCTTTTCTTCCGAACACTTTCGCGGTCGTGATTACAACGTCCGAACCCGCGCAGACTTTCGCCTGCGCTTTGCGCTGGAGCTCAATCTGTTCGGGAGTCAGCTCCCTCGCGTATCCCTGTTCGGTCTGACCGGTTTCGCCCAAATCAATCTTTACGAATTTCGCCCCGAGAGATTTCACCTGTTCTTCCACTACCGGTCTCGTGTCGAACGCCTCGACTCTCGCGCCGAGCCTTTTCGCCGTGGCGATAGCCTGCAAGCCCGCGACCCCTACCCCGACGATAAAAACCTTCGCGGGAGATATAGTTCCGGACGGAGTCATCATCATCGGGAAAATTTTCGGCAGTCTCGCCGCCGCAAGTATGACCGCGTAATATCCGGCAAGCGACGCCTGCGAGCTCTGTATATCCATTTTCTGAGCAAGCGTCGTGCGGGGTATCATCTCGAGGCTTACGAGCTTTATTCCCGCATCGGCATAAGAACTTATCGCGGATTTCTCATTGAAAACGTCAAAAGAGCTTATATGCAGCGTGTCTCCGCGTATCCCCTCTATACTGTCGGGCTTGTTGATTCTGACTATGATATCAGAGCAGTCGTACCCCTCGTTAAGCGTCCGAACGATTTTCGCTCCCGCCGCAGAGTATTCTCCGTCCGTATAACCGCTCTTTAAACCCGCTCCGCTATGTACGGTAAGCTCATATCCGAGAGAGACAAGAGCTTTCGCGTCTGCGGGAACGAGCGCCGTACGGGTTTCGCCGGCGGCTGTTTCTTTACATAAAAATACTTTATTCATATTATTAAACTATACCCCTATAAAAGACTAATAAATTTATCAAGACGCGACAACGCCTCTTTTATATTATCTATAGAATAT
>WRMA01000041.1 GCA_009777355.1 Oscillospiraceae bacterium
CAGTTTCATTTTGTTGTCCCAGACCGCGTCGGTTCCGTCTTTGGGCAGGTGCTCGAGTTCGTAGGCGGCGTTCTTCAGCTCGTTTTTGCCGATGGGCCCCGCGTTCCCTTTGAGGGTATGCGCCAGCCTGTGGGCGAGTTTCATGTCTCCCGCGGCCGCCGCGTTCAGGATTTCTTCGCAGATTGTCCGGTTATTCTTCACAAAATTGATTTCTAATCTTCTCCGGGTTTCCTCGTCCGCGGAATCAAATCCGCCTATGGGTTCGGAGCTTACCGGTTCGAGATACTTCAGCAGTACCCTCCACAGTTCATGAGACGTGAACGGTTTGCCCAGACAGTCCGGCATACCGTGTTTTTTATACTTTTCAAGCTCGCCGGACATTATATTCGCCGTCATCGCGACTATCGGCGCGCCGGTATTAAATTCAGATATCTTTTCGGCCGCTTCGATTCCGTCCATTACCGGCATGAACATATCCATAAAAATCAAATCGAAAGGTTTCTCGCCCCTCTCTATGCGTCCCCGGACGATTTCGACGCCTTCCCTGCCGTTTTCCGCCGTTTCGGTTCTAATCCCGATTCTCGAAAGATGCCCGCAGATTACCTCGCGGTTCATCGGGTTGTCGTCGCATATCAAAATCAAGGCGTCGAAATTCGGCCTTTCGGTAAAAATCAAGTCGCTCTGCCGGGCCGGTTCGGCGTTCGATTCGACGGTATCGAAAAGTATCTCGAAACTGAACTTACTGCCTTCGCTCGGAGCGCTTTCGACGGCTAATTTCCCGCCCATAAGCTCCACTATATTTTTTACGATGGCGAGACCCAGACCGGTTCCCCCGTAATTGCGGGTCGTGCTCGAATCCGCCTGGACGAACGGCTCGAATATTTTTTCCACCTGTTCGGGAGTCATGCCTATGCCGCTGTCGGACACCTCAAAATATACCAGCGCCCCGTCTTCGTATACTTCTTTTACGAGAGCCGCAAATTTAATTATGCCTCCGCTCGTAAATTTAACGGCGTTCGAAAGAAGGTTCATAAGAGCCTGGTACAGTCTGACCGGGTCTCCGACGAGCTGCCTGCCTTCCAAGGGCTCGGCATAGATTCTCAAATCGAGCCCCTTTTCTTTGACGGGCGGCAGGATAACCGACTGGCATCTGGTGAAAACCTCGTAAAGGTTAAACGGCGCTTTTTCCAGTTCCATTCTGCCCGCCTCGATTTTTGAAACGTCCAGTATGTCGTTTATAATCCTTAGCAGCCATTCGGTACTGTCCGTTATTTTATTCAAATAGTCTTTGGTCTGACGCATATTATCGCTGTCCGAGGCAAGCTCCGCGAAACCCATAATACTGTTCATGGGGGTTCTTATTTCGTGGCTCATCGTCGCGAGGAACTGGCTTTTCGCAAGGCTGCTCGCCTCGGCTATATCGGCCCTCCGGGCGGCTTCAAGCATCCTGTTCTTTTCAGTCATGTCTTCAAGGACCGCGAGAGACGAGGGGCTTCCCATATAGTTTATGTTTACGGAATAAATCCGCGCCGTAAACGTTTCGCCGTTCAGTCTCACGCATTGGAAATCCATAGCCGATTTGTCCTTTGAATTAAACTCTTCGGCCATATCTGCCGTCCTTTTTCCGTTCGGCTGTATTTCCGGCATAAATTCAAACACGCTGTGTCTCTGCAGCTCTTCTTCGGAAGCGGCTTCCCAGCCGAAAATTTCCATAACGGCTCTGTTGGCGTAAAGCAGCCGTCCGTCTCCCTGTCTCGCTACCCTAATCCCCACGGGGATAGATTCGAGTATGACTTTTATATTGTCGTGCATGTTTATTATTTCGGCCTTGTGATTCAGCGACTCTTCTTCCAGTTTCTTTTGTTTCGTAACGTCGCAAACGTAACCGTCGATAGTGGCGAAAGAACCGTCCGGGTTTTTACCCGTCACGATGCAGGTTTCCGTCACCCATTTTATTTTTCCGTCCGGCATAATGAGCCTGTGCGTGTTCTCGAACGGCAGACCGGCTTCGAGAGTTTCCATGACGTTTTTCGAATAATCGTCGAAATCATCGGGGTGAAGCATCGTCATGTATTTATTCTCGAGCCCGACGAGTTCTTCGGACGTATATCCCAGGATATCTTTGCTGCCGCTGCTGACGAAAGTAAGGGGATAATCCGGATAGGAATTAAGGCACTGGAACACCATTCCCGTGAGATTTGATATTATCGCCTCGGTTTTCTCCGACATACGTTTCTGTTCGAGCTCCGCGGCTTCGAGCCTCATCCGTTCGGTTACGTCCGTGTGATAGCCTTCTATTATATGCGGCGTGCCGTCGGGGTTTTTCGCGATTACCCGGCTTCTCTCCCAAACCCATTTCTCCTCGCCGCCTTTAGTTATAATCCTAACGGTGTTTTCATAGGGCAGACCGGCTTCAAGAGTCTCGGCGCTTAACTTGACGACCGGTTCTCTGTCGTCGGCATGGATAAAGTCAAAGAATTTAACCGTTCCGTCGAGCATATCCTTCGCCTCGTATCCCGTCAGTTCCCTGCAGCCCTCGCTCACGAACAAACAGGTAAAGTCCGGAGGGTTATAGATATGCCTGAACACCATTCCGGGGATATTCTGTATAATAGCGTCGATTCTCTCGTTCGCGGAGTTAAGCTCGGCCGCCTGCGAAGTAATAATCCTGCCCCTTCTCTTCGCTTTTATATACGCCGTCAGAAGAATACACAGAAGCAGAGTCAGAGCCGTTACTATTAAAACCGAAACGCTGATAATCCAGATTTGCCGGTCTCTCATCTTTCTTGCCTGATAATCGTAAGTCCTGGTCTGCCATTGCTCGATAATTCTGTCGACGTCGATAAATATAAGGGCCTTGTCGATAATAGAGACGAGAAGCGGCTGGTCTTTGTTTACGCCGAAAGACGCCTGAAATTGGTCCTTAAATAAATAGTTGGCCTTATAGTCGGAATATTCGTAATAGTTCGTCAGAGACGCGAGTCTGCTTTGGGCGGACATCACGAGATTGATTTCCCCCCGGTCGAGAGCGGCGAAAGCCTCGTCCGTATTCGAATACTCCACGGCGTTCACGGCGTTGGGAAACCATCTCCGGAACATATCGGCGAACGCCGAACCTCTTGCGTACCCGACTTTTTCGAACGGTATGTCGTTCAGTTCGATATTGTGATAATCCTGTTTCGAGAGAAGGGCGTATCTGTCGGTTATGTACAGGGTTTCGGTCCACAGAAACCTGTCCCTGCGTTCGGGGGTCTGGATTAAATTGGGCATAAAATACGCCGTTCCGTTTTCGAGCATAGACATAAGCTCCGGGAGTTCGGTATTTATATCGCTCACCAGCTTAAAATAATTCCCGGTAAGCTTCTCGATTTCGCTCACCACTTCAAAAACCGCTCCGTTCCAGCGTTTTTCGTTAATATTATAAAAGCTCACGGGATAAGACATATACTGCGACGCATAGGGTATCACGGGATTCTTTTCTAAATATAATTTTTCCTCTTCGGTCAGTCTGGAGGCGAATCTGTAGTTCCTGTATTCCTGATAACCCTGCCTGTAGAGTTCTGTAAGATGACTGTAAGCTCCGCCCCTGACGGCTTTCGTGATAACGCTTATAACCGGTTCAAGCCCGCTGTTTCCGGCCGCTATACCGGCGGGAACGAACGTCAGCGGCAGAAAATCTTCGGCGCTCACTTTGCCGTAGGCGTCGAACGCGATTTCCATAGTGTTGTGCCCTATAAAAGCGTCTGCTTCGCCGCTCCGCATCATGAGATAAGCCTCTTCGTAGCTTTCGGCAACAAGCACGGAATAAGAACCCGGGTCAAGAATATCCTCGAAAAGCTCTTTAATCATGCTGCCTTTAAGAAAAGCGTATCGGGGCGTTTCTGTCCGCGCAATTACGCCGCCGTCTTCAAGCCTCATGATTTTCAGGGAACGCTGGACTATCGGGTCGGTCATAAAATAGCTCTGTCTTCGGGGGTCGGTGACGACTATGTTGGCGAAAACAGATTCTCCCGCGTCGAGTTTCTTCAGAATTATGTCCAGTTCTTCTATTTGGGGTTGAAATTTTATTCCGAAAAGTTCAGTCAGCCAGTCGCAGAGAAGAACGAGATAACCCCTCATTTCGCCGTTTTCGTCAGTAAACAGTTCTGTATTGTACGGCATATTTATAATAAAAGCGTCGGTTTTATTCTGTAATTTTTCAATCGCTTCGATTTCGGAGAGGGTAATTTCAGGAACGTCCAGATACGAAGAAAACAACTCGCCCGCGGACGTTTCCGGAGACGTATTACCGTTCGCCGAAATCATCGCGCCCAAAAATACAACGCATAATAAAACGCATATGATTTTCCTCATGTTCATAAATATTTTACCCCCTTATCTTTATAACGCATATTATAGCGCATTTCAGCAAACATTTCAAGGGGGTTACGCATTATATTTTACATTTTTTGAAACGGGTAAACAAACGGCGTAATAAATATAAAAATTTTGAATTTAGTGTTGAAATAGTTCACAGATTTATGTTAAAATAGCAGAAATAAATCCGCGAATTATTTTTTTATTTTATACGGAGGCTTTTAATATGAGAGTGAAACCAAAAGTTTTTATTGTTTTGACGTGCGTTATATTGCTCTGCGTTCTGATACCGGCGTGCGGTACGGACGATGATAACGGCGGCGGAGAAAACAGAACGGACAACGGGGAAATCCCAATGAATAACGGCGAAGAAAACCCCGGAGAGAATCAGGAGAGCCCGAAAGAAATTCTCCCCGATTTTCCCCACGAAGAAAGAGTATTCAACGGCAAAGTTTTTAATATTTTAGTCGAGAACGAACCCTGGAATTTTCTTGAAATCACGGATTTTAATCTTGAAGAAGAACCGGGGGATATTCTGGGAACTGCGATATACAGACGGAATAAAATAGTTGAGGAAGAGCTTGAAATCACTATAAACGGGATTCAGGCGACCAGGGATAATATAAGGGCGACGTTGAGGAGGTCCGTCGCGTCGGGAACGAACGATTACGACGCGGCCGCAATGAGACTCGAAAACGCCGCTCCTACGGCAATGGACGGGCAGTGCGTAAATTTAAACAATCTTGACTATTTAAGTCTGGATATGCCCTGGTGGGATAAAAATATATTAAGCGATTTGTCAGTCGGCGGACAGTCTTATTTAATCGCGGGGGATATATTCACAAAGCATTACGAGGGTATAGCGATGATGTTTTTCAACAAAAAATTATTGTCGGACCACGGGGTCGAGAGTCCGTACAGACTTGTAGAAGAAAATAAATGGACTCTGGACGAGTTTGGCCGTCTTACTAAAGATATCACCCGGGATATTACGGGAGACGGGATAATAGACCATAACGATTTGTTCGGGTTTTCAACCCAGGCGGATTTTCTGCCGAGCATAGTAAACGGCGGCGGAGCGAAATTCATAGAAAAAGACAATAACGACATGCCGTATTTTACCGGAGCGACCGAAAAAATCGAAACTATATTAAATAAAATCTTTGATTTTTACATGGACGACACGTTCTGCGCGCACAGAGACGCTATAGATAAGAATATAGATTTCGACGGGATGCATCAGTTTATGGTTTTCCCCGCGGGAAGAAGCTTGTTCTTCTGGGGGATGCCGCGTTTTCTCGACTTGGAACTGAGAAACATGGACGACGATTTCGGTATGCTGCCGATTCCCAAGTTCGATTCAAGCCAGGACAGATATTACGCGACCGCGAACTCATGGCATTCTTACGCGATGCTTATTCCCCACGGTTCGGGCAACCCCGAAGAGACGGCGTATATCATGGACGCGATGGCTTATTACGGCAGAATACATATACTTCCGGCTTATTACGACGTAACCCTGCAGAGAAAACATACCAGAGACGAAGAATCTTCTGCAATGCTGGATATAATATTCAGTTCCGCCGTTTATGATATCGGCTATATATATAATTTAGGAAGTTACGTAGATAATCTTATGAACATGATACGGGGAAATTCCAATAATATGACGTCGCAGTATGAGAGAGCGCAGGGAAGAATAGAGAGGGATTTGGGTAATCTCATAGAAAGATTCGAAAGCGGAGCGAACTGATAAATTAATAATTAATAATTAAAAATTAAAAATTAATAAATAAACGGAGGAGAAAATATCATGAAAAAATTTACGCTGTTAATATCGCTTACGCTTGTTTTTGCGTTGGTTTTAATCTCGTGCGGAGACGGTTCGGAAAATAATAATAATAACGGCGGCAATAATGGCAATGCCGGTCAGGATAATAATTCGGGGGATTTTCCCAACGACGAAATTATCAGGGAATATATTTTCCCGGAAGGCATGGACGGCGGCGGTTCAAGCTTTACGATTGCGGCGCCTACTACGTCGTGGTTCTTTTATACCGATATAGTACGCGACGAAATATCGGGCGAGGGACTCGACGACGCTATATATAACCGTAACAGCTTTGTAGAGGAAAAATTTAACATAGAAATAAAAGAAGTTAATATAGATATAGAAAGTTTCAACAACAGCGTAAGGAGACTGACAACGGCCGGAGACGATGCGTACGACGCCGCGTTCTGCCCGATGTTCAGAGGAACGAACCTCGCAAGCATGATAGGCGAGAATATATTCTATAACCTGCGTGAAATCCCGACAATCAATCTTGACGAAGAATGGTGGAATCAGCAGATTATCAAAGAAGCGTCTCTGGGCAGGGGGGATAAATTATTTTTCGCCGCCTGCGATATTAATATCATGACGCTGCAATGCCTCGAAGCCGTGTTTTTTAATCAGGACATGATAGAAAATCTTGGACTTACCCTGCCGTATAATCTGGTCCGCGAGGGAAAATGGACGTTCGACGCGTTTAATAAATATCAGAAAGACGGCGCGCAGTTAAACGGCGCGGATTCGTTCAGATGGGAAAACGGCGGAAACGCGGCCTACGGATTTATTTCTTACGACAACAGCGTGAACGCGCTTATCGACGGCTCGGGCGAACGCTACGTAACGGTCGATAGCGACGGCTCGCTGCGTCTGGTGGTCGAAAACGAAAGATTCGTGAGCGTCGTACAGAAGATAGAAAGTATGCTCGTCGTCAGCGACGGTTCGTATCTGTTCGCGAATACTATGCCCGATTTCCACTATGAGCCGATATTCGTAAACGGCAGGTCGCTTATGACTATGGGCGAATTGAAAGCCGCCGACGTGTTCAGGGAAATGAACGATACGTTCGGCATACTGCCCATACCCAAATACGAAGAGAGTCAGGAGAATTACTACTGCCACTATATTTTCGCGACTCCTATGGCGGTTATCCCGTCGACTAACGCCCGTCCGGAATTTACCGGCGCGGTTCTGGACGCTATGGCTTATTTAAGCGCGAGAGACGTCACGCCGGTATTTTTCGACGTGACGGTATCGCAGAAAAGGCTCAGGAACGAAGACTCTATAGACATGCTGCATATAATAAAAGATTCGAGTTATATAGATATGGGTTTGGTCTACGGCATAACCAATCAGTTTTGGGAAGCCATACGCCATTCGCTCGGCGAGGGAAAAACTTTCGATATAATCTCCCAAACCGAAAGACACCGGGACAGAATGAACGCGAACATAGAAAATATTATTGAATTGCTCGGGTAAGAAATTAAAATTTAAAAATAATTTAGGAAAAGCTATTGACAATTATTTGCGTCCGTGTTATTATAATAACATCGGGCGTAAATTTTATTTACTTAATTAAATTTAAAATAGACTTCTTGCGAAATTAAAATCTTGATTGTAGGGGCGCGCATTGCGCGTCCGCAAAACCAACGCAATTTTAACGTTTTTCAGACGGACGGCCAATGGCCGCCCCTACATGGTAACGCAGTTTCGCAAGAGGTGTAATTAAAAAACGAAAGGAGAAATTATTTTTATGGATATAAGCGTAATTAAAAGCGTAGACGGCTGGGAGGAGTTCTGGGAGCTTTGCGCGGCGTGGCTGCCGATTATACTGCCGCTTGCCGCTATACAGTTCGGGCTTATAGTTTTCGCCGTCGTCGACATAGCGAAAAAGAGAAGAACAAAAAATCTTTCGCCCGTCGCGTGGGTTTTAATAGTGTGTCTACTCAGTAATCTCGGACTCGGCGCGATATTATATTTTATACTCGGCAGGTCGGATACGGGAGTAAACGACGAAACGGATTTGGAAACGGACGATATTTAGTTTTATTAAATAATTTTAAAAACCGGGAGAAGTTTATTTATGAACGAAACGAAAACAGACTGCGCGCTTAAACTTTCGGGGCTTACAAAAGTTTACCCGGCGGGTAAAAAAAATATAATAACGGCCGTGGATAATTTAAATTTAAATATCCCTCACGGTTCGGTCTATGGTTTTTTAGGCAGAAACGGCGCGGGGAAAACCACGACTCTGAAAATGGTCGCCGGACTTTCAAAGCCGACTGACGGGGAAATATTTATTTACGGCAGAAAAGTGGAGTTCGGGAAGCCCGCGTCTTATAAAAACATCGGGTTTTTGCCTGATGTTCCGGAGTTTTATTCTTTTATGAGCGCGAGGGAATATCTATTTTTATGCGGCAGATTATACAAAATGACAGATATCGAAATAAAAAATAAAATCAGGGAGATATTCGAGCTTATTAATTTTGACAAAAAAAGGCTGAAAAATAAAATTTCGGCGTTTTCCAGAGGAATGAAGCAGAAACTCGGCATAGCGGCGGCGCTGATTCATTCGCCGGATTTAATTATGCTCGACGAACCGACGTCCGCGCTCGACCCGATTGGCAGAAAAGAGACTATAGATATAATTAATTCGTTGAGGGGAAGATATACGGTCGTCTTTTCGACGCATATATTATCGGACGTCGAAAGAGTGTGCGATAAAATCGCGCTTATAGAAAAAGGCGGGCTTATTCTGGACGGGAACATAAGCGATATAAAAGCCGAAAATTCCGGGCTTAACGAGACGCTTAAAGTTTCGATTTCGGAAAATACCCCGGGAGACTGCGAAAGATTTCTGGAGAGCGCGAAAAAATTAAATTATTTAAATTACATAGATTTAGTAAAAGACAAAGAGAACGATAATATCGCGCATTTTAGTTTTAAGGCTTCGGACAGGAAAAAAGCCGGGGAGTCGCTGCCGAAAATAATATACGAAAGCGGAGGTTCTCTGGTAAAATTCGCTTTTGAGGAAATAAATCTCGAGGATATATTTGTTTCTGCGACTGCTTCCGGTTTAAATAATAATATAAATAAACAAAAGGGGGGAGTTTAATTGAACGGGTTTGCTTTGTTTTTCAGAAAAGAAATTCTCGAACTGTTCAGAACTGTCAAGGGGATTATCCTCGCGGTTATATTTTTACTTGTCGGAATATCTTCGCCCGTACTCGCGAAGCTCACGCCGGAAATTATAAAATGGGCGGGAATCGACGGGTCGGACGAAGAGTTCGCGGCGTTGACGGCGCTTATTCCAACGCCGGATTCTGCCGCGAGCTACGAGCAGTTTTTCAGTAATTTCAATACGATGGGGCTGATTTCCGTTATTATAGTTTTCGCGGGAGTAATAGCCAACGAAAAATCAAAAGGCACCGCGGCTTATATGCTTACTAAAAATATCTCGAGGACGCAGTTTATTTTGTCGAAGCTCGCGTCCGCGGCGGCTTTCGTCTTCGCTTCGCTTATAATTTCGCTGGGAAGCCAGATGATTTACACCGGTATTTTATTCGGCGATAAAATAATAGATAACAAATCTGTTATTATATTTTCGGCTTTATTATTTCTGTATTTAATATTTATTTTAACTTTTACGCTTTTTTCGAGCGTCCTGACGAAGACGGCGACGTCGGCGGCGTTTCTGGGATTTTTGTTTTTTATAGTTTTTAATATATTCGCGGCTCTGCCGAAAATCGGCAAATATATGCCTCCGCTGATAAATAACTTCGGGATAATAACAGCGGCCGAAAGCGTAAGGGTTCTTCTCCCGAATATAATTATAACCGTTATATGCTGCGCCGCGTTCGTCGTTTTAAGCGTAAAGCTATTCAAAAGACAGGAGCTTTGACATATGATAAAATAAAAAAATATACGCCCCGAAAAGAAAAAATTACCAAAATAAAATTCGCCCCGTTTCTGCATTATTTTTATTCAGGCTGGCAATACTCAATTATAGCAATAATAAGCGGCTTGACAAATAAAAAATGATTGGGTGATTTTATGTTCAGCAATAAAGTGGATATATGCGGCATTAATACATCTAAATTAAAAGTGCTTACCTCGGCTGAAAAAGAGACGCTCCTGAGAGCAGTAAGAGACGGCGACTCCGAAGCGAGGGGAAAACTCATCGACGGTAATTTAAAACTGGTTCTGAGCGTTATACAGAGATTCAACAACAGGGGGGAAAATCTTGACGATTTATTCCAGGTTGGGTGTATAGGATTGATAAAAGCGGTGGATAATTTTGATATTACTATAGGCGTGAAGTTTTCGACCTACGCGGTTCCGATGATTATCGGGGAAATACGCCGTTATTTGAGAGACAATAACGCGATAAGAGTGAGCAGGTCGATGCGCGATTTAGCCTATAAGGCCCTTCAGGTCAAAGAATCTCTGGCTAAAACCATGTCGAGAGAGCCCACTATAGAAGATATAGTCAAAGTTTTCGACGTTCCTAAAGAAGATATAGTAAACGCTCTGGACGCGATAGTCGACCCGATATCGCTTTTCGACCCGGTTTACTCGGACGGCGGGGATTCTATATACGTCATGGACCAGGTGAGCGACGAAAAAAGCAACGACGACGTCTGGCTCGAGGATATAGCGCTGAGGGACGCGATGCGCCGGCTGAACGGCCGGGAAAAAAAGATATTAATGATGCGGTTTTTCGACGGTAAAACTCAAACGGAAGTTTCGGAAGAGATAGGCATATCCCAGGCGCAGGTTTCAAGGCTTGAGAAGAACGCGCTGTCTCAGATGAAGAAATATTTTGTTTAAAAATTAAAATTAAATATAAATAAGGGACTGCGGTTATTAATCGCAGTCCCAAAATTTATCGCTTGACATTTCGGTTTTATTTATGTATAATAAAATCAAAATAATATTTAGGAGATAAGCGTTGCATGAGCAGAATAAAAGCGAGAGAAATCGTTTTGTGCCTTGTTTTTGAAAAAGACTACAGGAAAGACCGTTCCTGCGAGAAATTATACGAGGATTTATTTGAAGATTTACTCGGGGATATATTTGAAAAGGAAGATATCGACGATAACGACGAGGAGTATATAAAAGACGCGTTTTTCGGAGTATTTGAACATACGGAACAGATAGACGACATAGTTTCGGGAGCTATTACCGGCTGGGAATATAACAGAATCTCAAAAATATCCATGGCCCTTCTGCGTATCGCCGTTTACGAGATGCTGTATACCGGCGACGTCTCGCCCGCCGTCGCGGTAAACGAAGCCGTCGAACTCTCCAAAAGATACGACGGGGCCGAAGCCCACGCTTTCGTCAACGGAGTTTTGAGAACGGTTTCCAGACAGCTGACGGCTAATAAATAATTTAAATTAGATTCGCGGACTGAAGAATCTCGAGTCTGCCGCTTTTCGCAGACCGGATTCCCGCGTCGAGAATCGCCATAGCGTCGAGGTTAAACTCCGGCTGCATAGTTATATGCATAGGCTCTTTTCTGTCTGATGCGAGATAGTTTATAAATTCTTTTGCGGGGTTGTCTCTGTGGGACGGGATAGGTTCGGCGTCGTATTCGTTTGTTACTCCGCCGTTTCTGTCTTTGAAAACGAGAATTTTATTTCCCTGGCATATCATCGTTCCTTTGTCGCCGTATATGACCGGGCCGTTGTTTACCGCCGTGTGAAAAATCGTCCACGAGCCTTCTATAGTCGCAAGGGCGCCGGGGAATTTCACGGTGATTATCCCGTTGTCGTCGGCGTCGCCGTAGAGACTGTTTAAATTAGCCCTCATGCCGTTCGCGGCGACTGCGGGCTTACCCATAAACCAGCGCGACAGGCACGAGCCGTAGCAGCAGTAGTCGAGCATCGCTCCGCCGCCTTCGGATTCCCTGTGCCACCACTCCCTTGATTTTTCGTAAGGCGAGAGAGTCTGACCGTATTCGAGAGGACCCATGGACGCGCTGTTTCTGTAGTAGAATTTAAGAATTTTGCCGACCTCGCCTTTTTCGGCGAGAGCCTGGGCGGTTCTAACGGCCGCCCACCAGGTAGAGGGCCAGTTGACTGCGAGAGCGGCGCCGTGGAATTTTGCGGCTTTCGCCATTCTCAAAGCGTCTTTAAAAGACGACGACATGGGTTTTTCGAAAAGCATGTGTATTTTCTTTTCGGCGATTTTTTCAGCGGTTTCGCCGTGTTTTGCGTTCTCGGGGCAGGCGATAATAATATCGAACTCTTCTTTTTCGAGCATTTCTTCATAGCAGCCGTAATATTTCGGTATTTTCGTGACTTCAAGAGCCCTTTTGATATTTGCGGTTCTCGTGTCGAACTGGTCTGAAACGGGTTTTACCGACGGTTTCGTGTCTGAACAGGCGACCCATTTAACATTCGGCAGAGCGTTAAAATTGTCAATCAGGCCGTTGACGTGCATATGAGCGAAGCCGATTACCCCGACTCTCCATACTTTCGATTCTTTTGACATAAATAAAATACCTCCGGAAATAATTTAAATAAAATTTATTTTGTTATTTTATTATATCACGGGATATATTAAAAAGTCAAACATATTTCGCGTTGACATTGGATTTTATTTTATGTATAATTACAGACAGGCGGGAATAAACTTAAAATTTCAAGGAGAATAACTGAAACTATGGAAATATCGTCCGGGAATAATCAAGCGGCAGAAAGGCAGAATATATTCACGGTCTGCGAGCTTAACGAATATATAAAAAATATACTTGAAAACGACAGGGTTTTAAGGGATATTTATGTTAAAGGCGAGATTTCAAATTTTACGAATCACAGAACCGGGCATTTTTATTTTACTGTGAAAGACGACAAAAGCGTTCTCAAAGCCGTTATGTTCGGGGGGAGCAATAAATTGAAGTTTATGCCCGAAAACGGCATGAAAGTCGTAATACGGGGAAGAATATCCCTTTTTGTCAGAGACGGTCAGTATCAAATCTACTGCGACGACATAGAACCCGACGGCGTAGGCTCTCTTTATACCGCCTTTGAGCAGCTGAAGGCAAAGCTCGAGTCCGAAGGTTTATTCGACGGGAAATATAAAAAGCCCCTGCCGAAAATCCCGCTTAAAATCGGCGTTATAACTTCTCCTACCGGAGCGGCGATCAAAGACATGATAAACGTTATAACCCGTAGATTTCCGATGGCGAAAATTATATTGTTCCCCGCGCTCGTTCAGGGTCAAAACGCTCCGGCGCAGTTGATTTCGGGGGTAAAATATATCAACGCGAATAATCTGGCCGACGTTATAATAATCGGCAGGGGAGGCGGCTCTATCGAAGAGCTTTGGGCGTTTAACGACGAAAATCTCGCGAGGAGCGTATTCGCGAGTAAAATCCCCGTGATTTCGGCGGTCGGGCACGAGACCGACTTTACTATATGCGATTTCGCCGCGGATTTAAGGGCGCCCACGCCGTCCGCGGCCGCGGAACTCGCCGTTCCCGATACTTTCGAATTAAAAAAGCAGATATTGAACGTCGGGAAAAAGCTTGAGCTTATATTAAACAATAAAATAAAAAACTACAGGGAGAAATTAAAAAGCTGCGAAAACGCGAACGTTTTAAGAAACCCCGCGAATATAATAGACGATAAAAAAATGAGCGTTCTGCACATGGAAAAAAATCTGATTTCAAGTATGCAGTTAATATTGAGCGGAAAAAAATCCGAATTTATTGTAAATTCGTCGAAACTTGAAGCGCTGAATCCATTGGCCGTTTTAACGAGAGGCTATTCAGTCGCGTATAAAAATAACGCGATAGTAAAAAAACTTTCGGACGTTAATAAAGGCGAGGAAATATCTATAAAACTCTCCGACGGATTTATCGACGCGGAAATCAAAAACAAGAGAAAAGATAAAACAGATAAATAAATTTATAAATATACGGGAGATTAAATCGGGTATGAAAACAGATAATATAAACTTCGAGCAGGCTCTCAGAGAACTGGAATTAATCGTGAGGAATCTCGAGAACGGTCAGACCGCCCTGGACGATTCCCTGGAGAATTTCGAGAACGGGATTAAACTAATAAAACGCTGCAATTCCCTTCTCGACGCCGCCGAAAAAAAAGTGAAAAGACTGACGAGAGCCGAGACCGGCGAAATAATCGAGGAGGACTTTACTCCGTGAGCATATTGAATAACTACGCGCTGATTTGCGCGGCGCTGGGTTGGTTTATAGCTTCCGTCGCAAAGATTATAATAATACTGATACGCGAAAGACGCATCGATTTCAGGAAGCTCGTCGCCTCGGGCGGGATGCCGAGTTCCCATTCCGCGACGGTTTCCTCCCTTGCGGCGGCAATCGGCAGAACCGACGGGACCGGCAGCAGTATTTTCGCTCTCGCGTGTATATTCGCGTTTATCGTCATGTACGACGCGGCGGGAGTGCGCAGGGCGGCGGGAGAGCAGGCGAGAATATTAAACCAAATCGTAAATAATTTTCAGAATAATTTTTCATGGAACAATAAAAACGATACGGTATATCTGAAAAAGAACCTTAAAGAATTGATAGGGCACACTCCGCTCGAAGTGTTCGCGGGGAGTTTTCTGGGGATATTAATCGCCCTCGCGGTTCCGTACAGACCGGCGGCGTGAAAAAATAAGCTTAAAGTAAGCGTATTAACAGAATATTCATAATTATGATATATAATAGAACAGATGGCGCAGTATCCGAGTTGGATATAATATATCTGAGGACGGGCTTAAAAATCCGTTAAAGGGCACATCGATGAAGCTCCTTGTGTTTGCTTTGCGCGCCCAGCGCAGGGCGGATGCTGGGAGATTGGTTTACGGGCGGCCCGTAATGGCATACGGAACCGGACCCGGAAATCTTTGAGGCTTTTCACTTGTGGTTGCCGGCAAATACACGCATCGCGCGGTGAGCCGGGGCTACGGTTTAAAGATTAAACCTATTTTGCGGTGCGTATATCTGATAAAAGAATCTTTTTTAAGCGCTGTGGATAGAGTAGCCTGCCTTGAAGTGAATGCGGCGGATTTTCGGTTAGGCAAGGCGTACGCGTATGGACGCATACGGGAAAGCGTTGCCGTTGCGGGATGAAATCGTATTTGCAAAAGAGGCTATGATATATTTATATTCATTAAGGAAAACTTCTCGGCTGTTCGTCCCCGCCGCTTTGGCGGGGGGATGCAAAGAAGGGATTGCAGTGCGGACTTTTTAAGGCAGTCAAGTCGCGGTTGCAGGGGGGCGCGCTGCGCGTCCGTGCAATGGGCAACCGACCGACGTTTCTTTCAAAGGGAAACCGCCCTAATCCGGCGACGGGGGGTAGGAAACGGGGAAATCCAACTTGACCTCAAGCCGCAAAGTTTACTTTTTTTGCCGCCATCATTATTTTTTTTGTTTTTGTTGATTGATTGTTGACGAAATAAAAGATATAATAGATAATCGTTTCAGATAAGCCGTTATAAGCCATTTTCTACGGAGGTATGATATTTATTTTAGACGAAGAGATAAAAGAAAATCAAAAAGAAAAACCAAAGAAAAAAACTAAAAATCAAAAAAAAGCAAAACGGTTTGAATATAAATGGATTATCAGCATTTTTATCGCGAGCTTTTTTATCACGGTTATGCTTTCGTTTTTGTCAAACGAACTTTTAAACGGCATAAATATCGCGGCGGCTGTACTGGCGTTGGTTTTTTTTATTTTTATCGGCGCGCTTTTTGATATAATAGGCCTGTCAATCGCGACCGCAGAGGAAAAACAGTTTCACTCGATGGCTGCAAGAAAAATACGGTCTGCCAAATACGCTGTAAAATTAATAAGAAACGCAGAGAAAGTTTCGAGTTTCTGCAACGACGTTATCGGAGATATAGCGGGAATTATGAGCGGAGCGACCGGAACCGCGATTGCCGCCGTTTTGTTTGTCACGGACAGGGCTAACGCCGTCGGCAGTTTTCTGATACCCGCTGGAGTTGCGGCTGTCACCGTGGGAATAAAAGCGTTCGGGAAAAGCGTCGCGATAAATCACAGCGGCGATATAGTCAATATTGTTTCAAAAGTCATTTATTTTTTCGCAAGATTTAAGATAGATAAAAAGAAAA
>WRMA01000042.1 GCA_009777355.1 Oscillospiraceae bacterium
TGACGAACAGCAGAACGAACCCGTAAATATCCGCTCTCGTTACGTCTTCGAGATGGCAGCGGGGTCTGATTCCCATTTCGAGGGCCTGCTTGACGACCGAAGTATACTGCTCGACCGCCTTTTTTCTGTTTATGTTAAGCTTATTAAATATATGATAATCGGAACACGAAGTCAATATTCCCGTTTCTTCTATGCCTATGTCTTTGACCAGCTGGAAATCGTTTTTAGTCGCCCTTATCCAGGTGGTTATTTCCGGGAATTTATAGCCCCTTTCCTGACAGAGTTCAAGGGCTTTCCTGTCTTTTTCGGAATAGACGAAAAACTCCGTCTGTCTTATTATTCCGTTTTCCCCTCCGAGCCTGTGGAGCATATCGAATAAATCGACGATTTGTTCGGGAGTATAGGGCTCTCTCGACTGCTGACCGTCTCTGAACGTCGTATCGGTTATCCAGATTTTTTCGGGCATATCCATAGGAACTCTCCTGTGGTTAAACGAAACCTTCGGGATTTGGTCATATGGGAAAAGCTCCCTGTATAAATTAGGTTCTTCTACGTCCTGAAGCGTATAGTGATACACTTCCTGTTCGAGCAGATTACTTTTTTTGTTTATTTCCAGCATAACATCTCTCCTTGCCGTATATCGGCATAACATCTTCAAATTTATAATATCAGAAATTTACGTATTCTTATCATTATACATCGAATACTAATAAAAGTCAAATAAGCAATTTTTATATCTGATATATAAAATATATAAAAAATTTATATCCCCGGATTTTTAATCCTGTCCAGAACGTAATCTCTCATGCCGTCTATTTCGATTATATCCCGGAATCTTATATTTTTTTTATCCAGAGCGTCCAGAGCGCCGGGGATTTTTACCCCTGTGTAATCGCGCAGTTTATACCTCAAACCCAGCTCGTCCGTCTCTCTTTTTCCGGTAAGCGAATAATATGCGTCGCCTATGAATTTATACGCGCTCGCCGTCGATATAACCAGAGTTTTATTATCTGATTTATTCTGCTCCATATATTTTCCGGCGCAGTAAAAAGCCGTCGCCGTATGGGTATCTATGAGATATTTATAATCTTCAAAAACTTTTTTAATCGTCTTTTGCGTATTCTCTTCATCGCAGAAAAGCCCTGTGAAATCTTCGTCTAACTTTGCCTTAATTTCTCTTGATATAATATATTTCCCCGTCGATTTCAGTTCGGCCATATATTTTAAATTTTCTTCGGCTCCGGATAATAAATATAATAATCTTTCCAGATTCGACGATATTAAAATATCCATAGAGGGCGACATCGTCGTAATAAACTTCCTGTTCGCGTTATATATTCCCGTGTTCAAAAAATCGGTTAAAATATTATTTATATTCGACGCGCATATTAATTTATTGACCGGCAGCCCCATTTTTTTCGCGAAATACGCCGCGAGTATGTTGCCGAAATTTCCCGTCGGCACGGATATATCTATTTTTTCCCCCGGTTTAATTTCCCCCGATTTGAGCATTTGCGCGTAGCCGTAAAAATAATACGCCGCCTGCGGGATTAGTCTGCCGAAATTTATGGAGTTCGCGCTGGAGAAAAACACCCCCTTATTTTCGGCGGCTTTTTTTATTTCTTCGTCCGCGAATATATTTTTGACCCCTGTCTGGCAGTCGTCGAAGTTGCCGTTTACTCCGCATACGCCTAAATTATTACCCTCCTGAGTCTGCATTTGCAGCTTTTGGATTTCGCTCACGCCGTCTTTAGGATAAAAAACAAGCGTGTTGATTCCCGGGATATTTTTTGTCCCTTCGAGAGCGGCTTTGCCCGTGTCTCCCGAAGTCGCGACGAGTATCATAGCTTTTCTCTTCTCCCCCGTTATATCGAAAGCCTTACGCAGTAACAGCGGCATAATTTGCAGAGCCATGTCTTTAAACGCCGACGTCGGTCCGTGATATAATTCAAGGACGCTTATTTTATTATTAATTTTAGAGACTTTCGCCGCTCCGTCCGGAAAATTAATTTTTGAATACGCCCGCTCCGTAATATTCTTTATATCTGATTTGTTATAATCAGTAAGATAAAGCGACAATATATATTCCGCGATTTGATTATAATCAAGCCCCGCGAGCTTTTCCGAATTATTTAAAATTTCTCTCGCAGAGACAATTTCGGACGGCATAAACAATCCCCCGTCGTCCGCGATTCCCCGCTTTATAACCTGAGCCGAAGTTAATTTTTGGGGATTTACTCCCGTATCTCTCGTACTTGCGTAATACATTTTTTTACACTCTCCCGTCTTTTATATTTCTCTCTATAAAATTATCCGCGTTTCTATACATAATATTTTCTATTAAGCTATCGCTGAAGCCGCGCTTTTTTAATTCCTCGCAGATTTTCATAACCCCCGTTATATCGCCTATATCATCGGGCATAGGCGCGCCGTCGAAATCGCACCCGAAACAAATAATATCCTCTCCCCCGAGAGATAAATAATAATCTATATGTTTTATTATATCGCTTATATTAACCGGTCCTTCCTCGTTTGCGATATGCCCCCTGCATAAGCTTATTCCCACGACTCCCCCGCGTTTTTTAATTTCGAGAAACTGCCCGTCCGATAAATTTCTCTTCGCGAGAGTTTTTTGACCCGGGCAGATATCCGATATTATTTTTCTTGAACTCGAATGGCTTGCGATAACCGGCTTTCCGCTTATATCAAAAACGTCTGATATTAATTTGTCGGAACCGTGCGAAATATCTATTATAATCCCCAGTTCTTCGCATTTTTTAACCGCTTGTTTTCCGAAATCGGTCAAGCCTTCGTTTGTGTTGAACGCGCCGCCGATTTTGCATACCCCGTTCCAGACAAGCGTCAGAAATCTTACGCCGCAGTTATATAAAATATCCAGCCTGGATAAATCGTCCGACAGTAATTTCCCACCCTCGACCGCGAGATAAGCCGAGATTTTATTTTGATTTTTATTTTCAGAAAAACTCTCCAGAAAATAATCTCTGATTTTGAAAAAATCTTCGTAATTCTCGTCGTCGCTTTTGTCGTTATCAGACCATATCGCAAAAATCTGCGAATATTTTTCAAATATTCCGGCTTTTTCAAAATCTATATGCAGACCGTTTTTATCCAGTCTACTTTTTGTTTTATATATTTCATACGCTGTATCGCAGTGCAAATCAGTATAATTCATAAAATCCCCCGTTATAATTAATTTTTATATAAACGCTTCTTTTAAATGACGGACATAGTTTTTCCCCGTTTTTTTATTTATATATATTTCTATAATATCAAATCTGGGCTGAAGCCCTGAAAACAATCTATTATTTTTATAATCGTCCGATAAAAATTTTTTCGCCGCCGTTATTATATGCCTCTGTTTTGTTATATTGACGCTTTCGGAGGGAACGCCGAAACTCCCCGAACTTCTCGTTTTAACCTCGGCGAATATTAAATCTCCGTCTCTTTTTGCGATTATATCTATTTCTTTTCTCAAACCCCTGTAGTTTTTCGCGATTATTTCATAGCCTTTCGATTCCAGAAACAAACGGGCGATATTCTCTCCGGTATTCCCGAAATCTTTATTATTTTTATAATCCATGCCTTTTATTTTCTTTCTTTATTTTCGGCTTCCGTTTCAATTTCAACGAGACTTTTAAAATCATCCGGAAGAATATTTTTCAGAAAGCTTTTTCTGTGAGCTGGACATTCCCCGAAAGTTTTAAGCCTTAATATATGATTTTTCGTCGGGTAGCCTTTGTTTTTTCTGAAATGATAATACGGGTACATCCCGTCGAGCTCTCTCATGTATCTGTCCCTGGCGACCTTTGCCAGAACCGACGCCGCCGCTATATTCGGCGATATAGAATCTCCCCTTATAACCCCCCTGTATTTAAACCCGTCGAAATATCTGACTATATGACCGTCTATTAAAATATAATCGGGAGTTATCTTTTCGGATAAAATATCCACGGCGCGCCTCATCGCGAGAAGCGCGGCGTTTAATATATTTAAATTGTCTATCTCGTCTATACTCGCGGACGCAATCCCGTAAGCCGAAGATTTTTCTATTATTATATCATAGAGTTTCTCTCTCTTTTTTTCGCTTAATTTTTTAGAGTCATAGAGCCCGTCGATTTCTGTTCCGTGGGGTAAAATCACCGCGGCGGCGTAAACGTCTCCCGCGAGAGGACCCCTGCCGGCTTCGTCCGTTCCGCAGATGAAATTTTCGCGTATTTCAGAATCTTCGCGTATGACCCCGTTTTCAAATTCCCAGTTCATCATAAATAATATATTTACTTCTTACGCCTGTTTTTTATTTGATTTCTGATTAATTTCCAGAGCATATCCAAAAGGGACAAACCTGCGAAAAACGCGAAAAATCCCTGTATATTTCCCGCAAACGGATTATCTTCTTTAAATACAGAATATGCCGCGACGTTATATAATATTAAACTAATAACGGCGTTTATTATTATTTCGACCATAAGGGGCGTCGATTTTTTCATGCTTTATCACTACTCCACATTCTCAAAAACTTCGTCCACGCTGATTAATAAATCCCCGAAACCCTCGAGCGACGTTTTAAACTCTTTTATAACCTCGCTTTTTTCGTCCTCCTCCAGACTTTCTATTTCCCAGTCTTCATAAACGTGATATATATTATCAAATACATAGGCGCCGTCTTTTAACAAATACACCTGAACGGATTTTTCACCCGGGCTTACTATCCAGTATTCTTTTACGCCGTGTTTTTCATATAAATCTTTTTTATAGCCTATATCGTTCTTTGCCGTCGAGAGCGAGAGAACCTCGACGATTAAATCAGGCGCGCCGTCGATTTTATTCTTCTTGATAATATCAGGATTGCACACAATCATAACGTCGGGAACGGTCGTGTCTTTTTCGCTTAACTTAACGTCGATTCCGTCCACAAACGCCCTGCATTTTTTACCCCGCAGGAAATTCCCGAAAATTCTGTGAATATTTCCCACGACCGCGTTGTGATTCGAGGACGGACGAGCCATATAATATACTTTTCCGTCCAGCAGTTCGTATCTGCGTCTTTCCCTGAATCCGATATTAACGTTTCTCTGAAGCTGATAATTTTCCATTTTAAATAACCCTCCAAAATATTAATTATTAATCTCCGGTTGTTCTAGTGAAATTCTGCCGATTTTTGCCGACCTGAACTCTGTCAGAATAGTTTTCGCGCAGCGCTCCCCGTCGATTTCGCCGCCCGAAATTATATATCCCCTGTTTTTCCCGATTTGCGAGAAAATCTCATAACCGTCAATATTTTCTTCAGAAATATAGTTAATATCCAGTTTATATCTCGACGCGAGTTCTTCAGGATATTTTTCCCCCAGAAATACGCATAACTTTACGGCGGTTTCCGTCAAGTCAAGAACGTCGTCCTTTATCGAACCGATAAACGCTAAATTCAATCCGACTTCCTCGCTCTCAAATTTCGGCCACAAAACCCCCGGCATATCGAGTAAATCTATTCCCAGTCCGAAATTATCCGCCGATACCCATTGTTTTCTGAGAGTCACCCCAGGTCTGTCCTCGACCTTTGCCTTAACGTCCCTGCAGATTTTATTTAACAGCGACGATTTGCCGACGTTCGGAATCCCGACTATCATCGCCTTAATTCTGCGTCCGGTCATTCCCCTGCTTTTGTATCTCTCGAGTTTTTCGCTTAATATCTCTTTTATTTTCGACGGCATATTTTTTAATCCCGCGCCGCTCCTGCAATCTATGGGCAGTATATATTCCCCGTTTTTTCTGTAATGCCCCACCCATTTTTGATTTATGTTATTATCGGCAAGGTCGCTTTTGTTCATAAGGGTCAGAACCGGCTTATTAAATTTGCCGGTCAGTTTTTTTATTTCGGGATTTTGGCTCGAGATTACCGCGCGCGAGTCGAGAAGCTCCAGGACTATATCGACCTGAGGAAGGCTCTCCGATATGATTCTGCGGGTTTTCGCCATATGACCGGGAAACCATTGTATCGGATTTACGATATGTTTGTCATTTCTGTTATTTTTATTATCTATATTATTTTTATTATTTTTCATTTGGTTTCACAACTCCGAGTTTATCGAGAGGAAAGACTCTTAATATCACCCTGCCGACTATATTTCTCGCATCTATCTGACCTATTTCACTTCTCGAATCGGACGACCGGTTTCTGTTGTCTCCCATAACGAACACTTTTCCGGGCTCGATTTTTAAAGGCATAGAATCAGACGACAATCTGTCTCTGTTCATCGGAGAACGTAAAATTCTATTCCCGTCCGAATCCGTTATATATTCCCCTCCGTAATCGGTCATGTAGTCAAAATTAACGTACGGCTCGTCCAGAATTATCCCGTCTCCGTTTTCGTAAGCTTTCTCGTCTTTATAGACCGTTACTTCCCATTTGTCAAAATCAATGTCGATAAGCTGACCCTCCGTCGCAACGACTCTTTTTATAATCGGCATAGGACTCTGGGGGAGCTGAATCACGATTATATCGCCCTGCTTGGGATTAAGGAACATATGCGTTATAACGAGTCTGTCGCCGTCGTAAAGAGTCTCCTGCATCGACGGACCGTGCACGGTCACGAGTCTCAGAACAAAAGTAAACACGAGAACGACGATAAGAAACGCGCTCGACGTCACTTCCACGAGTTCAAACAAACGTTCCGCGATACGGGGTTTTAACTCATCCGGTTCCTCCGACCGCCGGGTTTGTCCGGGTTCAGTATTAATTTCAGTTTTAAAATCAAAATTATCGTCCATAAGATTAAATCCTCCGCTATTCAAAAAAAATTTTATAGTATGCATTATATATTAATACAAAAATATTAATATTTTATAAACTGTCTGATATTTTAATATTTTTTTCCCCGGAAAACCGTTCCGAGTATAAATTTCGGCAGAGCGCCGAAACGTTTGCGCCGCGCAGGATATTTTATATAATAATAAAGCCATTCCAGATTCAATCTTATAAAAATTTCCGGCGCGTATTTTTTAACCCCGGCAATTATATCGATCGTTCCGCCCAGGCCGATTAACAGGCCCTTTTTTATTTTTGACTTATTATTGAAAATCCATTTTTCCTGTTCCGGCGCGCCGAAACATACGGCGACGACGTCCGCTTCCGAGGCGTTGATTTGAGCTATGACTTCCTGATTCTCTTCCGGGTTATTCCTGTCAAAATATCCGTGACGTTCAAAAACTTTAAGGTTTTTATGCTTGGATTTTAAATTTCCGGCCGCTTTTCTGACTGATTCGGGCGTCGCCCCGAGTAAAAATAATCTCCCGCCGGTTTCGTTCAGGTAATCTATTAAATTATACGCGAGTTCAATCCCCGCGACTTTTTGCTTCAGCGGGGTTTTTAATATTTTCGACGCGAGAACAACCCCCGCGCCGTCGGGAATGATTATGTCGGCCGAATTTATTATTTTATATAAATCCCCGGTTTTATCGTCTATGCACGACTGCGTTATCTCCGCGTTCGGCGTGTATATCACGCGGGTTCTATTTTGTTCGGATATAAAACCTTTGGATATTCCGACCGCCTCGTCCATTGTAATATTCGCGAAATTCACGCCTCTTATATTTATCTTCTCAAAATTTTTATTATACATTCATAAACTCCTCTATAGTTCCGGCAATATCCGCGGACTTGAATATACTCGACCCCGCGACGATAATATCAACCCCGGCTTCCTTTATTTTCCCGGCGTTTTCAAGCGTTACCCCGCCGTCGACTTCTATTTTAAATTTATAACCGCCTGATTTTTTTATTTTATATAAATCTTTTATTTTATCGAGAGAGCTTTCTATAAATTTCTGTCCGCCGAAGCCGGGTTCTACAGACATAATCAAAGCGATATCAAGTTTATCCAGATACGGCGCAAGAACGCTTATGTCAGTTCCGGGATTCAGAGATACGCCGCATTTTTTATTATATCTTTTTATTTCGTCTATAGTCTTTAATATTTCGCGGCCATTTTCGCAAGCCTCGAAGTGAAAAGTTATGATATCGCAGCCGGCGTTTGCGAAATCCCCGATATATCTTACCGGGTTTATAATCATCAGGTGGGTATCGAAGATTATTTTACAGACTTTTCTTATAGATTCTATAACGGGCAATCCGAAGCTTATATTATTCACGAAAACGCCGTCCATGATATCCAGATGCAGATATTCGCAGCCTTCGCCGTTGATATAAACTTTTTTTATTTCGCTTTCCAGAGCGGAAAAATCGCAGGCTAAAAGCGACGGGGCTAAAATAAACATAACATTATACGCTCTCTTTCATAAAATATATATTAAGGGAGAAAATCCCGCGGCGCGGCGGCTGTACCGATTAGCGCGGAGTTATTTGTCCGAATCGCGTCGGTAGTCATTAATATTATAAGCTTAACAAACTTTTTGATGTTTTTATGACGGTACGGCGAATAATAAAAATCAGGATATAACAATTTTTTACCTTTCTGTCCGCCGCTTTATATAACTGCGGTTTTAAAATTTTTTAAAATTTTAATTGTCTTTGAATAGGATATGTCCGCCGGATTTTTTATATTCGGCGAGTTTAGTATGCCGCAGGGGCGGGCCGGTTTTGACTGGAGAAAGTTCAGTTAAAGACCGGTCTTGTCTTTTTTTGGATAAATTTGATTATAACGGGTATAATTATAAATAATAGAAATAATTATAAATTCAGGAAATATAAAACAATGAATAATTTTAACGAGAGAATAATTAAACGCAGAGGCGGAAGGCTTAACAGAATATTTTCAAAAATATCGGCGTTTTTGTGCGCGGTTATAATTTTTTTCGCAGTTCTGTTTTCTATAGGCGCGTTCATGCACGCGGATTTGCAGTCGAGAGAGATTGCGGGAAATCACGATTATCAGATATTTTCCTACGGCAGAACGGGCGAGGCGACGGCCGAGTTTACCGCTTTCGGGGAAAATTTCGCCGTCGATTTAACGAGAGTCCGGGGCGTCGTAAATATACTGGGGGAAATTTCGTCTCTGAATAAGGATTACACGCCGTCCGTTATAACTCTATGCGGGAATATAATAAGGGGCTGCGTTTCGTCCGTTACCGAAAGCTTTATGAAAATACCCGATATAATAAAAGATTATCTAAAATAAGAAATCGGCGTTTCTGCTAAGTACGGCGTATATTCCCCGATATATATTTCCGGGATTTTCCTTAAAGTTAGCCGCCGTTTTTCCGGCGGTTATTTCGTCTTTTATAAGCAGGGAGATATTTAATATTTCTCTGTTTTTTTCTTTTACGGAGCATTTGAATATGTAACCTCCGGTTTCTTCGTCGGGTTCGAGGGTATGGGAGTAAACCGCCCCGGATTTTTTCAGGTCCGAATATCTCGCGGCGGCCGACGTTCCCTTTGTCTTTGAGCCGGACGGGAGTAAATGCGGGAGATTTTCGGCGATTGCCCTGCCCCTCGGGGTTATGTTATATATATTCTCCCCGTTACTTCCGGATTTTTCTATATCGCCCGAATCGATAAGCTTCGCGAATATATCGGCGAAGTCAAAATATCCGACGTAGCCGCTTTCGTAAGTTATATTTTCTATATCGCCGTAACAGATTCCGCAATTTATTTGATTTAATAAATATAATATAAAAATTTTTATTTCGTTTTCGCCCGTCAAGCCGGCAGGCATAATATTGACCTCCTGAATTTTTTAATAATATTATTTGTCGCCGTAGTGTCCGCGGCAGCTTATTATCATAACCGTTTCGCCTTTCAACCGGTAAATTAATCTGTCCTTGTCATTAATACGCGCGCTATAATATCCGGTCAATTCATGTTTTAACGCTTCCGCATGGGCTATTATTTTTCCGCGTCTGATTTCTTTAAGTATCCCGTCAATTTTCTTCTTGTCTTTCTTCTCCGCGTTTTTATAATCTTCCCACGCTTTATCTTCAAAATTATATCCCATTTAACTATCCTCTTTCTGACTCTCAAATTCTTCGTCGGTTAAAAATACCCCCCCGCCTTCTTCAAGATTTTTTATTCTTGAGAGCAGTTCGGTTTTAGACAAATCCTCGCTGTAAAACGGGACGTAAATCTCAAACGGGATTTTTCCCTGACGCAGAGCCTGACGAGCGAATATATTAAACGCGGTAGACAGATTCATACCGAAATCGCCGAACATTTTTTCCGCCCTTTCTTTTATGTCTTTATCAAGTCTTATTGTTACGTTGATTGTTTCTGCCATTTATTAACATCTCCTCGGATTTTATTTTCTTATTATTATAACACAATAATTCGTGCGGGTCAAGTATTATGCACGAAAATATAATAATTTTTCAGCAATATATTTTAATTTTAATTTTTTTGATTTATGCTATTGTATTATCGGGGAAAAAATGCTATAATTTTATATTGCGTGAAAAAATTTAAATTTATTAACCGGAGATTTTATAAAATGCGGGGGAAAATATATTTTTTGTTGCTTGTTATTATTACGGCGGCGCTGAACGCCGCGGGATGCTCGTCAGGAGGAGACGGGGAAATTGCCGGAGTCAACGGCGAACTTACGCCGGATTTTACGGATAATTCCGATAATTTTTTGCCGGAACGCGAAAAAACCAAAACGCCGGTTCTCACCGACCGGACGTTTCTCTCGTCCGAACGTTACTGCATAGCCGGAAAAGGCGAGGAAAACTCAGTCATAAAAATAACCGGCGGGCTTTATCCGGCCGAAGCGAAAATAACCGGCGGTCAGTTTATCGCGGAGATTTTTCTCGAAGACCAAACGTCGAGGGATATCGAGATTAAGATATACGCGAAATCAGACGGTAAAGACGAGAGCGAGCCTTTGACTTTTGTTATAAGCCGCAGAGAATCGAGAGAAGGCAAGCCTTTATATATAGGCTCCGATAATCAGATTCACTATAACGAAACAATCGACGATTTTCTGGGCAGGGGTCTTTTTAACGAAGGCGAGCTTGAACTGATTAAAAACGGCGCGGAAAATTTGCGGCGGCGTTTAATCGACGAAGGCTTGAATACGAAATTAATAATTTTTATCGCGCCGAACCCGGGAACGATTTACCCCGAAACTATGCCGGTATTTCTGCGGGAACGAATAGAAAGCGAAAATTCGAGATTAAAGCAGCTTGACGAATTGTTTAAAAGCTCCGATTCTGACTCGGGATTAAAATTTATAAACCCGTACGACAGATTAATTCGGGAAAAAGAGAATTATTTTTTGTATAACAGAACAGATACCCACTGGAACGAACTGGGAGCGTATTTCGGTTACTGCGAAATATTCGATTATATCGGGGAGTTTTTCCCAGAAGCGAAACCAATGCCTTTGGAAGATTTTAATATTTACCGTTCGGTCGTGAGGGGAGGGGATTTAATACCGATGCTCAAATTCGACCAGGACGAAGTAACCGAAAACGCCTATGCCGTAAGAGTAAAAGAGCCGAAAATCCGCGGGCTTCACAGACATGACACAGACGAAATACCTTATCAGGAACAGCAGTATCACGGATTTCTCGAGTATAACAATAACGACGCTTCAAAGCCGTCTATTATCATGTACAGGGATTCCTTTTCGATTTCGATGCTGAGCCCCGTTGCCGAAACTTCAAACAGAATTATATTCTGTAATATGTGGGATTACGAGATAAATATAGATTATATAAAAGAAATAAATCCGGATTTTATAATAATACAGAGAGTCGAGAGGCTTATATACGATTTGCCCGCGACTTTCAGGAGGTTCAGATAAAATAATAAATTTATGATAACGCTTCAGAGAATATTAAGCCATATCAGACGGGCCGCGAATATATATAAAATGATAGAGGACGGGGATAAAATCGCGGTCGGGGTATCGGCCGGGAAAGATTCGCTCACTCTTTTGTGCGGACTCGCAAGATTTAGATTGTTTTCTCCTGAAAAATTTGAGATTGTCGCAGTAACTATAGACAGCGGATTCGATAATTTTGATTTGAGCGGCGTAAAAAAATTATGCGCGGACTTAAACGTAGAGTATTGCGTAATTCCCGCGAATATAAAACAAATCGTTTTTGACATACGCAAAGAGAAAAACCCCTGCGCGCTATGTTCTAAACTAATGCACGGAGCTTTAAACAAAGCCGCGAAAAATCTGGGCTGCAATAAAGTCGCTCTCGCGCATCATTTAGACGACGCCGTCGAGACTTTTATGCTGAATTTAATCTATGAGAGCAGAATCGGGGCTTTTTCACCCGTCACCGAACTTGACAGAAGCGAATTAACGCTTATCAGACCGTTAATTTACGCGCCCGAAAAAGAAATAAACTCGTTCGCAAAAAATCATAATCTGCCGGTTATTTCCGGGGTTTGCCCCGCGGATAAAAAGACGAAACGCGAGGAAGTCAAGATATTACTGGGGGATTTGTCGAAAAAATACAGTAATTTCAAGTATAATATATTCAGCGCGCTCGAAAAGGCTGAGCTTGACGGGTATATAAACCCGAAAAAGTAAATTTATTAATAAAGTATGAAAAAAACAAAAGAGAGGATTAATACCGGCATGAATCAGCCAAAAAAAATCAATATTTATTCGGACGGCTCCTGTCTCTCGAACCCCGGACCGGGAGGTTACTGCGCGATTTTAACTTATAGAGACGCAGAAAAAATTATATCCGGGGGAGACGCTGAAACCACAAACAACCGAATGGAGCTGCTCGCCGCTATATCCGGGCTTGAAGCTGTAAAAGACAATATGAACTGCGACGTCGATTTATATACCGATTCTAAATATATTGTCGACGGCATAGAAAAAGGCTGGGCGGTAAACTGGCGTAAAAATAACTGGCGTAAAAGCGATAAGAAACCCGCGCTGAATTTCGAACTCTGGGAAAGATTGTTAAACGCAATAGAAAAACTGGATAACAGAGTTAAATTGATTTGGCTTAAAGGTCACGCGGGGCACGAATATAACGAGAGGTGCGACGAAATCGCGAGAAATATCGCGCTGGAGTATAAAAATAATTTATAAAATATATAAAATTTCAGGAGGTTTTTTTATTAAAATAAATTTATGCGCGATATAAAAATATTAAGAAAACCGGATATTATTTTAACCGCGGCGTTTTTATTCTTCGCGTTTATGTTTTATTTTATTTTTGATTTAAGTTTTAAGTCTGATATTTCAGATAATATAATTATAAAAGTAAACGGGGTAATATATCAAGAAGCGCCGTTAAGTCAAGACGAGGATATCGAGGTTTATAACGGCGCGGGAATTTTGTTGAATACAGTCAGAATAAAAGACGGGAGAGTTTCTGTGATTTACGCCGTATGTCCTGATAAACTCTGTATGCGCGAGAATTATTTTAATAATTTAACAGTATGTCTGCCGAACAGATTAACTATTGAGATTATTTCGGGGAAAAACCGCCGCAATAATTACGGGGATTTTGATATTATAATATGAAAGCTGAAGATAAAACAAAGATAAAATCTATCGCGTTTATCGGGGTATTACTTGCGTTTGCAGTCTCTGTCGGATATTTCGAGAGGCTGATTCCTCCGGTAATTGCATCAGTTCCGGGAATAAAACTCGGACTGCCTAATATCGCCGTTATTATTTTGTTATATGTAAAAGATTATAAAACCGCGTTTATTTTAAATATATTGAGAGTTATAATATCGGGACTGCTTTTTACCGGAATTTGGGGGATATTTTACGGACTTTCGGGAGCTCTGGTTAGTTTCGGCGTTATGTCGGGATTAAAAAAGACGGGGAAATTCGGCGTTGCCGGGGTGAGCGCGGCGGGAGGAGTCTCGCATAATCTGGGTCAGATTTTCCTTGCGGTTTTGATTGTTAATAATATAAAATTATTTTATTATTTTCCGGTTTTGATTATATCGGGGATTTTTGCGGGGTTAGTTACGGGATATATATCGGGGATTATAATTATAAGGCTGGGTAAAATCAATCATGAATCATTATTTTAAATCGAACGAAAATTTAAGAAGCGACGAGAGAGAAATTAAATATATATATAAATCAACTCAGTTTAGTTTTATTACTGATTCGGGTGTTTTTTCAAGAGACAGGGTTGATTACGCGACGAATATATTACTGGAGAACCTGCCCGAATTATCGGGAAAAATTCTCGATATCGGCTGCGGCTTCGGCTGCGTCGGTATTGTCCTCGCGAAGATATATGAAAATAATAGTAATATAAAGATTTTTATGTCGGACGTAAACACCAGGGCGCTTGAACTGACGAAAAAAAACGCGGAAATAAACGGCGTGAGCGGGAAAATTTCGGGGGTTATAAAATCCGACGGGTTTGAGAATATTTGCGGAAACTTTGATTTTATTATCTCAAATCCGCCCATCAGAGCGGGGAAAAACGTTATATATAAAATATACGAAGAAGCTTATGCTAATTTAAATAAAGGCGGCGGGTTTTTTATTGTAATCCAGAAAAAGCACGGAGCGTTGAGCCACAGAAAAAAACTCGGGGAAATCTTCGGGGAAGAAAATATCAAAACGATATATTCAAAAAAGAATTTTTTTGTTTTTGAGCTGAAAAAATAAAAATAGACCTCTTGCGACACCACCCCGCCGTCTGCGGACGGCACCCCTCCACGGAGGGGAATGGGAAACAAACGACCGAAAGTGAGTAATTTCCCCTCTATGGAGGGGTGGCAACACGAAGTGTTGACGGGGTGGTTTTGAAAGAAAATAAAAATAATAATTACAGAGAGAAATATAATAAATATATGTTCAATTTAAATTTAAAAAATCTGTTCGTTTCGGACAAACGTTTTTACGGAACGGTCTTCAGGCTCGTTCTGCCTCTTGTCCTGCTGAACGCCATGTCTCTGGTTCTGCATTTCTGCGACGTTTTTATGCTGGGAAGAATGGGGGCAGCGTCTGAAACCGCGATTTCAGCCGCGCAAATCGCGAACCGTCCGTTTTTTCTGTTCGCGATGCTGATGTTCGGCTCGATGTCGGGAGCGACCGTTTTGTGCAGTCAATACTGGGGTAAAAAAGATATCGCCACGATTAATTCTATAGCGGGGGTAACGCTTATATTTCTGCTTCCCCTGTGCGCGGTATTTATGTCCGTCTGCTTTTTTTTCGCGGAGCCTCTCATGGCTCTGCTGTCAAACGACCCGGATATAGTAAAAACGGCCGTTATTTATCTTCGGATTATAGTTTTTTCGTTTGTCTTTAATTTGCTTACGGGCTTATTTTCGGGGATTCTGCGTTCTGTGGAAAAAGTAAAAGTTCCGTTTATCGCCGCTCTTACGGGGATAATAATTAATATAGCTTTAAACGCGATATTAATTTACGGCTTTCTCGGATTCCCCGCTATGGGGATAAGAGGCGCGGCAATCGGCACGGTGATTGCGAGAATTATAGAACTCGCGGTTATTTTAGTATATATTATATTTTACGAGAAGACGATTAAATTTACAATCAGAAAAATGCTTGCGGTTAAATCTGTCATAGTAAAGGATTTTTTCAAGTACGGGATGCCGGTAATCGCGAACGAATTTATATGGGCGTTCGGGGTGACGGTACATATGTATATAATCGGCAACATGGACCCGGGAATAAATGGGGGCGACCAGATTGCGGCTTACACTATATCGAATTTAATCGAGCAAATCGCGTTCATGTCGATTATCGGATTTTCGACCGTCTGCTGCATCGTCATAGGCAAGGCTATAGGAGAAGGCGGAGACAATGAAACCGTCGCGAAATACGCGAGGACTTTTGTCGGCCTCGCGGGGTTTTTCGCGTTTATAACCGCGGGAGCGGCGTTTATTTTCAAAGACGCGATAATAGCTCTTTTTGAAATAAGCGGCGCGACGAAAATTTACGCCTCGCAGCTTTTTACCGTCGTTACGGCGTTTATTTTACTCAAGACTTTTAACTGCGTGAGCATAGTCGGGATTTTCAGAGGTGGAGGAGACACGAAGTTCGGCATGGTTATAGACTCGTGCTTCATGTATTTCATCTCGATTCCGTTGGGATTTCTGGCCGCGTATTATTTTAAGTTAAGCGTACCGTTCGTTTACGCGTTCCTCGTATGCGACGAATTGTTTAAATTCCCGGTCGTTTTACGGCGGGGGAAAGAGCGCCGCCTGGTAAGCAGCACAAAGAGAGAA
>WRMA01000043.1 GCA_009777355.1 Oscillospiraceae bacterium
AAATATTATTGAATTATAACCCCGTTTGGGCGGTTCGGGGGGGCCCTTTATCTGCTGTTGCTGACGCCCCCGCCGCAGCTCCTGCTCCTGTCGCAGCTGCCGCAACTCCCGTAGTCATAAGTGCGCCGCTTACAGGCGATTTTAATACAGCGATTTTCGCTGCACTCGCAGTCGCTTCGCTTATAGTAATTATAAGAAAAAGGCGGTCTGTAATATAAATCGGCTCTGAAACTCGTAAGAAGAACGGCGTGAATTTAAACTGTGTTAGACATATGTATTGGTGTGTAGAAAATTTATATTAGGCGGTGTACATAGTATATGGGGTTTCGTTTTGAGCGATTACAAGAACAAGACATCTTACAACTTCGGGATATTAGTGATGAGTTTTCCAATATTAACTCCACAAAGGTAAAACCTTTTTTGGAAGAAAAACAAAATATCGCTTTAGTTGCAAAATTAGACGATAAAATTATCGGCTTGTTATATGGGTATGCCCTTACTGATTTTGAGGGCGGAACATCGCAGTTTTATATTTATTCTCTTGATATACATTTAGAGTATCAAGGCAGGGGTTATGGTAGCCGGTTCGTGCAGTTTGCCGTTGAATGGGCTAATGACAACGGTTTCAGAGAGTGCTATGTCCACGCAAATGAAGATAACACACGGGCTTGTCGCGTGTATGAAAAAGTCGGCATGACGTTTACTAACGCAAGGGAATTTTCAATTAATTTTCCTGATAACGAATAGTTTAAGCATTAGGCGAAGTTAAACACGCAAAAAAAAGTAGCAGGAATGAGCTATTAAAGCCCGTTCCTGCTGATGTTTTATCGTCCGAACATGGAAGCTAACGGCGAAGAATTTACCGCGCTTTGCAGTTGCTCATTGTCGATACTCGTGTAAATTTGCGTGGTGTTAAGGCTCTCATGTCCGAGTATTACTTGAAGCGTCCGCACGTCAACACGCTTATTGAAAGTTAATTTTCAAAACAGCATAATAAATCGGGAGTTTTAACGCTCCCGATTATTTTGTATACTTAATACATATCCTCAATAGCTTCCATTGCCTGTACTTTTTGTTGATTTATTAGTGTTATATATGTGTTATACGTTATCCTTACATCTGTATGACCTAACAATTCAGAAACGATTTTTACATCAATGCCTTTCGCAAATAATCTGCTTGCAAAAGTATGTCTGAAAATGTGCGTTGATTTATGCGAAATCCCCGCTCTATTTAATATACTGTCAAGCGTATTTTGTACGTTGCGGGGTCTTAACGGCTTGCCGTCTATATTACAGAATATGTATGTTCCTCTCGCTATTTCAGGGAGCGCGGATAACGCCTTTGAGTTTAGTTTTAATATGCGTTCGCTTCCTTTAGTTTTAACGCTCTTTTGTTCTTTTATAATTCTTTTACCGTCGCTGTTTTTCGACTGGATTATACTTGAAAATATACGGAGCGTTTTATATTCGTCGTTATAATCGCTCCATTTTACGGCGGTAGCTTCCCCCAATCGCAAACCTGTATTCAGCATAAGTATAAATAATCCCGCGTTTTTATATATGGGCTTACCGTTCTTATGTGTCGCATGAGCGGCAGTAATAAATTTTTCAAGTTCTGTATCTGTAAATATTTCGAGATTTTCCGTTTTGTTTTTTTCTTTATTTTTCTTGTTTGAAAATAATTCGTTCGTAGAAACTGGCATTACGACTAAATCAACAGGGTTATGAATAATTTTCCCCATGCTTCGGGCTTCTCTCATACTTTCATTAATAGCGTCGTAAATCTTTTTAACGGACGAATAAGAAAAGAGTTTTGCTTTCGCGTTTATAACATAATCTTGTATTGTCGCCGTATCAATTTTATCAAGATTATAAAATCCGAGCAACGGTTTAATATGCAGTTCAATAGTGCTTTCAAGTCTGTAATACGATTGCTCTTTTAGTATCAGTTTCTTTTTCGCTAACCATGAATCTAAAAAGTCTGAATATGATATGCGTTTATTATCTGTTTTCCCAAGAGCGATTTTCTTTTTTAACTCGTTTAATTTTTTAACTACTTCTTTTTCAGAATCGCCGTATAAGTCATGCGACTTGCCGTTGAGTTTTATTCTGGCGTTCCATTTCCCCGCTTTATACTCCCGAACTGTTCCCTCGCCTTTTTTTCGTCTTATAATTTGCTCCACGTTTTTATCCTCATTTTTATAAATTTATATTGATTTCATACCACCTATATACCACCTATTATACAGAAATAGGTGGTATTGTCAAGCATTTTTCAGAAATATAACGTAAATTTATTATGAATAAAAAGCATAATAAAACCCCGATACCCTTGATTTTATGAGGGTTTCGGGGATTTATTTCTGGAGGCGACACCCGGACTTGAACCGGGGAATAAAGGTTTTGCAGACCTCTGCCTTACCACTTGGCTATGTCGCCGTATGCGATTAAACGACCGGTATAATTTGCGGTCTAATAAAAAATGGAGCGGACTACGGGGCTCGAACCCGCCACCTCGACCTTGGCAAGGTCGCGCTCTACCGAATGAGCTAAGTCCGCGTACTTTGGTATTATACACTACTTTTTTCGTTTTGTCAATAGCTTATCGCAAATTTTATTAAATTTATTTTTAAATCTTAAAATTTCCAGCGCGACGCGATTTCCCCGACGCTCCCCGCCGTTATGATTTTCCCGTTCAGATAATCTAAAACCCCCGATTCTCCCGTAAAATTAAACTTTATTTTATAGGCGTACAGCGCCTGATGAAAAAATCCCGGCGTTTTATTTTTATTATATTTACCGTCGCCGACGAGAGGCCGCCCTATATATGCGAAATGCGCCCTGATTTGATGCGTCCTTCCCGTGATTAATTCGACCTCGACGAGAGATATATTGTTTTTCTCCCCCAAAACTTCATACCCCGTCTTAATTATTTTTGAACCCGGAAATTTATTCTTGTTTATTTCAGCTATGTTTAAATCCTGATTTTTTCTGTGATACGCAGTCATAATACCGGATTTTTTATCTAAAATCCCGTTAATTAAACACAGATATTTTTTCTCGATTTCGTTATTTTTTATTTTTTCGTTGATTATTCTCAGCGTTTCGGAATTTTTCGCGCAAATCACTATTCCCCCGGTGTTCCTGTCTATTCTGTTGCATAAAGCCGGAGCGAAAGAATTTTCGAACTCCGGATTATATTCGCCCTTTTTATATAGATAAGCCGTAATATGATTTATAAGCGTGTTGATTTCCTCGTTTTTGTCCGGATGAACTATAACCCCGGGCTTTTTGTCGCACAGCAAAATATTCCCGTCCTCGTATAAAATTTTAAGCTTCGGGATTATATCTTTAAAACTTAAAATATGATTTTCAGTAACGAGAAATTCGTCTTTTATATATAAATCTATAATATCCCCCTCGTTTAATTTATAACCTATCGCGCATCTTTTTCCGTTGACTTTTATTTTTTTCGCGCGTATAAATTTATAAAGCATAGACGGCGGCAGATTTCCAAATGTCTTCGCGAGAAACTTATCCAGTCTCTGATTCGCGTCGTTTTTGTTTGCTATAATTTTTTTAATAAAAATTTTCCCTCTCTTATTTATAAATTCTGTATTTTGAGCCATAATATAACTATAATATTTTATATTATTTCCCCGGGGGTGATTTTTCATGAGCGAAATTATACCGTATATCTGGCTGGGTATTATCGTTTTTGCCGCAGTCGTCGAAATCCATGCGTTCGCTTTCGTGACCGTATGGTTTATTTTACCCGCTCTCATATCTTTTACTTTGTCTCTTCTCGATATAAACGTATGGATTCAGGTCCTCGTTTTTTTTGTCATAACCGTATTTCTTCTCGTTTTATCAAGAACTATTCTGAAAAAATCAATAAAATACGACCCGTCCGGCTATGATTATAATTATAATAGTTATGATTATATAATAGGCAGACCCGCGATAGTCACCGAAGAAATAAATAATTATAAATCGACCGGAACGATAAGAATAAACGGACTTGTATTCCCGGCCGAATCGGACGACGACGATATAATCTACGAAAGCGGTCTCGTGGTGACCGTCGCGCGTATCAACGCGAACGGCGCGCAGGCGGTCTGTTCGAGATAATATCAAAAAAAAACAACCGCCCCTGATGACAAAAGGTTAAGCGATTGTTTTTCCTAATGCATTAGGCTAATCCGTTTATCGGGCAACGCCTTCTCTTATATTATAACATATCATAATTTTTTTGTCAATGATTTTATTATAATTTTTTCACGCTAATAATTTATGAATAAAACGTTGAATTTATTGATATAAAATCAAACGTCCTCGAACTGACTTTCGTACATCTTCGCGTACAGACCGCCTTTTTCTATTAACTCCTCATGCGAGCCGCTTTCTTCTATAACCCCGCCTTTTACGACCATTATAACGTCCGCGTCCCTGATTGTCGAGAGTCTGTGCGCGATTATAAAAGCCGTTCTACCCGAAGTCAGCCGGAGCAGAGCTTCACGTATGCGCAGCTCGGTTCTCGTGTCGACCGAAGAGGTCGCCTCGTCGAGGATTAATATCGGCGCGCACCGGAGCGCCGCCCTCGATATTGCCAGAAGCTGCCGCTGACCCTGCGAAAGGGAATCGCTCCCGCCTTTGACAATCGTGTTGTACCCGAGTTTTAAACGCCGTATAAACAAATCCGCGTTCGCGGTCTTCGCCGCTTCCTCTACTTCTTCGTCCGAAGCTTCGGGAGCCGCGTATCTTATATTATCGGCAATCGTTCCCGTAAACAAACACGTATCCTGCAAAACTACTGAAAACGCGCGCCTTAAACTGTCGCGCCTGTATTTTTTTATATCCAGCCCGTCTATATAAACAGTACCCGAAGTCGCGTCGTAAAATCTCGCGAGAAGATTGACTATAGTAGTCTTCCCCGCGCCGGTTTCGCCCACGAGCGCGACTTTCTGCCCCGGCTTTACTTCAAAACTCACGTTTTTTAACACGTCTCTGCCTTTAATATACGCGAACGTCACGTTCTCGAATTTTACCCCTCCCTCCGGTACGCCCATATCTATCGCGCCGATATCGTCCTCCGGCTCTTCCGGTTCTTCAAGGACTTCGAAAACCCTTTCAGCTCCCGCTAAAGCCGACTGCAGACTGTTGAACATCGCCGCGATATTATTCAGAGGAAACGCGAATTGCCTCGAATATACCGTGAAACTGCCGATAATCCCGACTGAAATTATATTATTCACCGCGAGTATACCCCCGACGGACGCGACCGTTACATATCCCAGATTCGTTATGACGTTCATAAACGGCATTAAAATCCCCGACCAGATATTCGCGCTTACCGAATATTTTAACAGGCTTTTATTTATTTCCTCAAAATCCCCGGTTATTTTCTCCCGCATATTAAACGCCTTGATTATTATATGACCCCCGACGGATTCTTCTATCATGCCGTTGAGCCTGCCCAGTTCTTTTGCCTGGCCTTTGAACATAATCCGCGATTTCCCCGCGATAAATTTCGTCAGAATAAAAACGAGCGGTACTGTTATAAGCGAGGCGAGAGTCATATATCCGCTTAAAATAATCATCATGACGAGAGAGCCGATTATAGTTATAGCCGCGCTCACGAGCTGCGTCGTCGATTGCGCGATAGTCACGCTGATATTATCTATATCGTTCGTGAGACGGCTCATTAGTTCCCCGTGGGTATGCGTATCGTGATAAGTCAGGGGAAGCTTCTGCAGTTTATTAAACATAGCCTTGCGCAGGTTCTTAACGATTCTCTGCGACGCTTCGTTCATGATAACCCCCTGCAAAGTATTCAAAATCCAGACCCCGGCATATAACCCCGCGAGAATGAACGCGGCTTTATAGACGAGCCCGAAATCTATATTACCCGGGATATTATCGAGAGAATCGAGAGCTCCGCCGATAAAAAACGGTACCGAAACCGCAATAACAGTCTCCGCGAGAATTAGTATAACCACAGAAAAAAGCGATTTCGCTTCCCTGAAATAAAATCTCAGTAATTTCCCGAAAGTCTTCTTCGCGTCCTTCGCTTTTTCACCGGGTCCGAATCTTCCCGTCTGACCTCCGCCCGGCATATCCCTGAACCCCGCTCCCCGTCTCTGACCCTGCCCCTGATTCTGATGATTCATCTGCTATTCAACCCCTTTGCCTCTGTATGCCCATGTCCGATTTGCGACATATATATATCTTTGTAAACCCCGCAGCCGTCTATAAGTTCGGAATGAGTTCCGAAACCCGCCTGAACGCCGTCGTCGAGTACGAGAATTTTATCGCACGTCATAACCGCGCTTATTCTCTGCGTTATTAAAACGCGCGTCATATCTCCCTCCGACGCCTGTTTAATCGAACGCCTTACTCTTGCCTCCGTCATAACGTCGAGAGCGCTCGTGCAGTCGTCCAGAATCAAAATCTCCGGCTTGCTTATTACAGCTCTCGCGATAGATAATCTCTGTTTCTGCCCTCCCGATAAATTCACCCCATGCTGCCCTATTATCGTCTCGTACCCGTCGGGAGAAGCGACAATAAAATCATGCGCTTCCGCGATTTTCGCCGCCTGTTCTATTTGTTCCGTTTGTTCGTCCGGATTGTCTTCAGACGCATTTTCCCGTAATCCCCATAATATATTCTCCCTGATTGTCCCGGTAAAAAGAGACGCGGTTTGGGGAACGATTGCGATTTTACTTCTCAAAACTTCCTCCGGTATATTATTCGCCGGCGTATCTGATATTCTGATTTCCCCGTTCGATTCCGGTACGTCATAGAAACGCATAAGAAGCGCGGCGAGGGTACTCTTCCCCGACCCCGTAGGCCCGATAACTCCGAGAGTCTCCCCGGTATTAACCGTAAAATTTATATTCGACAAAGCGTCCTGCCCCGTCGAATTTCTATACCCGAAACTAACGCCGTCGAAAACAATATGCGGAACATCGCCTCTTCCCGAAATACCAAAAGGCGTATACAAAGACGAGGAAGACCACCCCGCCGTCTGCGGACGGCACCCCTCCACAGAGGGGAATGAGTAAGAAAACGCCGGAGTTGAGGGGAAATTCCCCTCCGTGGAGGGGTGGCAGGCGGCTTGTCCGCCTGACGGGGTGGTCTCGTTCCTCCCCGCCTCAAAAACCTCCATTATACGTTCGTTTGAGGTTTTCACCCTGACAAACATACCCAGAACCATCGCTATCATTCCCAGACTGTTCATGATTTGCGTCATATAAGTTATAAACGCCATAATCTCACCGACACGCATACTTCCCGTATTCACCCAGCCCGAGCCGAAAAATATAACCGCGGCGACGCCCAGATTCACGCACAGCGACGCCGCCGGAGAGAACACCGCCAGAATCCTCACAGCTTTTACCGTGTTGTCCGCAAGGGCGCCGTTCGATTTATCGAAACGTTTCTCCTCCTCCCCGAAACGCCTGAAAGCTTTTACGAGTCTGATTCCCGCGAGATACTCCCTGATAGTAGTGTTAAGCTTATCCAAAGCTTCCTGCACTTTTTTAAATCTCGGAAACGTCAGTTTCATGCCCGCCGCGATTATGAACCCGACCGTGACAATCACCGGAGCGATTATAAAAACCGTCCTGATATTAAGAGAGGCCGCCATGATTATCGCGCCCGCGCACATTATCGGCGCTTTAAAAAATATACGCATCATGCCGTTCGTGAAATTCTGCATCTGGGTTATATCGTTAGTCATTCTGGTAACGAGAGAACCCCCCTCGAATCTATCGGTTTCCTCGACTGAAAGCGACTGTATCTTCGAAAACATATCGTATCTCAAATCCGCGCCGAATCCCTGCGACGCGACCGAAGCCGAAATATTCCTGACCATCGCGAACAAAGCTCCCGCTCCCGCAATCCCGAGCATTATAAGCCCCGTATTTATAACGTATCTTAAATCTCCCTTAACCGCGCCGTTATCTATAAGCCCGGCCATAAATCTCGGCTGAAGCAAATCGCAGACGGCCTCGAAAGATACGCATATGACAGACGTAAAAAACATCAGCCTGTATTTTACCCAGTATTTTTTTAAATACGCCATAATTAATTATCCTACTCCGTTCTTAAAGCTACCACAGGGTCTTTGTTCGCGGCGAGTTTCGACGGTATAAGACCGGCAATAAGAGTCAACACGACGCTGATTATAATTAAAACGACCGCGCCTGCGACAGGCAGAGACGCCACCCCCGATATATCGGTAATCGCCTTTATTATAATATTCGCCGGTATACACAGGAGAACGGTCGTCAAAATTCCCAAAGCTCCCGAAGCGAACCCGATAATCATAGTCTCTGCGTTGAACACCTGCGAAACGTCTCTCTTCGACGCGCCTATACTTCTCAGAACCCCGATTTCTTTCGTCCGTTCGAGAACCGATATATAAGTTATAATACCTATCATAATAGACGACACGACGAGAGATATCGAGACGAACGCAATCAGAACGATGCTGATTGTGTTGAGTATATTGCTCACAGAAGACATAAGCAGCCCCACAAAATCAGTATAGTGTATAACGGATTCTTCTTTGTCTTGTTCCGTCATTCTGTTATTGTAATCGTCTATAACGGCTATTATCTTGTCTTTCGAATCGAAATCTTTGGGATAGAGGCTTATCCTGTTCGGGTTATCTAAATCAGAAACGCCGAGAATGGCGAGATTGCCTTCATAGGACGAACGCGGCGAAGACGAGTTACTCTGCATGAGCGCGGCGAGTTCCTCTTCGCTCAAAGACGCGAGATACTGCTGCTGTTCGGGCGAGAGGGAACTCATATCTATTTCTGCCCCTGTTTCTGTCTGCGCAGATTCGTCATCGTCAAACGGCCTGCCCGTAAAAATATTTATTTCGGGATTGCCTTTCTGCTCTCTGACCGCCTCGCTCGCGTTGACGTTATCGATAAGATGCGTCATTAAATCGGGTCTGTATCCTATGCCGTCTCCTCCGCCCGCGCCGCCGCTGACGGACGCGTTCTCCGCCGCGCGGACGATTCCCACGACTTTTATCTCCTGCGCGTTATTTATAATATTCGGCATATTCGACATATAAAGCAGCGCGTCCTCTCTTATATCGGTCCATACGCCGTCGCCGTTTTTCTCGAAATAATCAGAATTTAAAACAAGCTTAAAAGTGAGCCCGAGAAGTTCGCCGTATCCGAACGATACCACTTCGTGTTCTATTTCCTCGCCGTTGGCGAGCTTCGCGAAAATATCGGAAAATTCGCTGGGGTCAAGCAACCCGAGGGAATAAAGCGCGAAATCCGTAATCCTGTTGCTTCTGCTTACGAAAAGAACTACCTCGTCATAATTCTGCGGCATACGTCCGCTTACGACTTCATACTGCGAGGCGAGAAGCTCTTCGTTGCCGAGAAGCTCCGTGAACACGTCGTAATTTCCGCCCATCATCATGCCCATACCCATCGAATCTCCCGGACTCGACATCATGTCGCTTATCCCCATAACGTCGAATATAGAATTGGGATTGAGCTGACGTATTCCGTCGGACATATCCGGATTATATATATTCAGCTGCGTTGCGTAGCCGTATTTTATATCGTTTATAACGGAATCGTCTATGCCGCTGCCCTCTGATTCTATGAACGCTTTAAAAGCTCCCAAATCGTTCGCGGTCAGTTCCTGCATAACCGAGTTGACCATTCTGCCCATCATGTTGTTCGAATAAACCCTGTCCGGGTCGCGCTCCCCGATTGATTCGCGTCCGCCCGCCGCTTCGGACATCGAACTCATCATAGACACTATGTCCATAGTTCTCTGTTCGATTACTATGGGATAACTCGACAGCGTATCTTCCTCGACTCTCGATATATATTCCTGAACCCCGTTTGACAGGGATAAAATCAAGGCTATGCCTATAATGCCGATACTCCCCGCAAAAGCGGTAAGAAAAGTCCTGGTTTTTTTAGTCATGAGATTATTCAGGCTCAAAGACAAAGCGGTAAAAAACGACATCGATATTTTCTTTGTCCTCTTGCTTTTTGATTTTGCCGTGGACGAAGATTTTACCGGAGGTTCGATTTCTATTTCGTTTTCCGAATAAGGGTCAGAATCGCTCACGACGGAACCGTCCAGAAGCCGTATAATTCTCGTAGAGTATTTATCCGCGAGGTCAGGGTTATGCGTTACCATTATTACCAGTCTGTCTTTCGCGACTTCTTTTAACAGCTCCATAATCTGCACGCTCGTTTCGGAATCGAGCGCGCCGGTGGGTTCGTCCGCGAGAACGATTTCCGGGTCGTTGACGAGAGCCCTCGCAATCGCGACCCTCTGCATCTGCCCTCCCGATAACTGATTTGGTTTTTTATAAATCTGGTCTCCGAGACCGACTTTCACGAGAACGTCCTTCGCCCTCTGTCTCCTCTGGGATTTAGATACGCCGGACAGAGTCAAGGCGAGCTCGACGTTTGACAAAACTGTCTGATGCGAGATTAAATTATACGTCTGGAAAACAAACCCGACCGAATGATTCCTGTACGAATCCCAGCCGCTGTCCTTAAATTCTTTCGTGGACGTTCCGTTCACCGATAAATCGCCGCTGGTATAACGGTCAAGCCCGCCGACGATATTGAGCATAGTCGTCTTGCCGCAGCCCGACGGACCGAGAACCGCGACGAACTCGCTTTTTCTGAACTGGAGATTAACACCCCTCAGAGCCTGAATAATATTATCCCCGACGATATAGTGCTTAACGATATTTTTAAGTAAAAGCATTTAATTAACAATCTCCTGAAAATAAATTGGATTTTTATATAAAATAGATTATAGGCGTTTAATATAAACTCAATTTAAACAATAAAGGCAAATTTGATTTAAAAAGGCAAAATTTATATTTTTGACTTGACAGGCTTAAATAAATATAATAAAATATATCTGTCAGGAAAATAATCCGAGTTATGCGCTTAACGTATTTACTATCTTTGCCCTCTTTCGTAAAGAGGGTGCCGTCCGCAGACGGCGGGTGTTTTCGCCTCCCCGTACACAACATCAAATTTCAAAAACACCCGTCAGCCGCTTACGCGGCTGCCACCCTCTTTAAAAAAGAGGGCTTCGGCGCAAATTTAAATAATGCGCGCAACTCGTAAATAATAAAAATACGACGGGAGGCAAAAGTTTGAATATTATTGATTGCGGAACTTGCGGAAATAAAGCGGCGGAATCTGTGACAACGGACGTAACAAGTTTAAAAGAATGTAAAATTATCGTTGATAACGTGCCTTGTTATAACTGCGAAAAATGCGGCGAAACGATGTATCTCGACAGCGTAGCGGAAAATATAGAACGAATTGTCAGATTATTAAAAAATGATATGGGCGCTATAATATATACGGATTATGCAAAATGCTTATCTTCAGTATCTATTAAAACGGCGTAAATACAATTATTTACGCAGATTAACCCGGAGGTCTTTGCTTATGAAAAAATTCAAAAAAACGTTTTATCTTGTAATTATGACGGTATGCGTAATTATAGTTGTATTATCGGTTCTTATAGCGGGCGCTCTGCACGAAAGCGCGCATATCCCCGGCGAATGTCCGTGCGAAAATATGCGGATATAAATATATATAAAAATACGACGGGAGAATAAAAAAAATTATGCTTGCAGACACTCACGCGCATTACGACGACAGAAAATTCGACGGCGACAGGGAAAGAGTCATAGAATCAATGCGAAAAAGCGGCGTCGGATTGATTATAAACAGCGGAGCGAATATAAAAAGCTCGAAAACGAGCGTCGCCCTGGCGAATAAATACGATTTTATTTACGCATCAGTCGGAGTACACCCCCACGATGCGGACAGAACCCCTGAAGATACTATAGATATTCTTGCCGGACTGCTGCTCGAAAATAAAAAAGCCGTCGCGGTCGGCGAAATCGGCCTCGACTTCTACAGGAATTTTTCGGGGAAAGATTCCCAGAGAAACTGGTTCAAAAAACAAATGGATTTCGCCGCGGATATTAAATATCCCGTCGTCATACACGACAGGGACGCCCACGGCGAATGTCTTGAAGTCGCGAAGCGATATAAAGGCAGGGTAAAGGGTATGTTCCACTGTTTCGCGGGAAGCGTTGAAATGGCGAAAGAGCTCGTTAAACTGGATTATATGATGTCGTTCGGCGGAGTCGCGACGTTCGGGAACGCAAAAACCTGCCGCGAAGTTCTGGCGTTTTTACCTCTCGAATATATACTGCTCGAAACGGACTGCCCCTATCTTACCCCACATCCTCACAGGGGTAAAAGAAACGACTCGAGCTATCTTCATCTCGTCGCAGAAAAAATCGCCGGTATAAAAAATATAACGAAAGAAGAAGTTATAGCCAAAACGGGAGAAAATGCTAAACGATGTTTTAATATTTAACTTTATATTCTATAAAAATTAAAAAATATAAGATATAATAATATAAAAAAATAATTACAGAGTAAATAAAAATTATGAAATATAAAATTAAAAATTCGAACAAAACTCAAAAATCAATGAATCCCGGGGTTAAAAATCCCAGACGGCTCATGTCTGATTTTAACGCGGCGGGGCTCTTTAAGAAAAGAGAGCCTGAAATTATCGATGAAGGCAAAGCGTTCTATAATTCCCTTGCGGCCCTTACGGAAAACGATATAGTGTTAAACGAAACGGCCGTAAATATAAAAAAACCGGCGGTCGACGTCGTTCGTTACGCCGCGCTTTTTATCTTGATTTCGGCAATGCTCTGCTCGGGATATTTTCTGATACAGAAGCTTTACGCCTATATAAACGACGCGAGGGAATATCAGGCTTTAAGAGAGCTTTTTTACGCGGACTCCGATTCGGGGCTCTCTCTCGCGGGGGAAATTCTCACGAGGACAAAAACAAACGCCCCTCTTCAGGATATACTTTCTCTTCAGAGGCAGACCGGAGAACGGGTAATAGAAGCCGAAGTGAGCGAAATAATAAGCGTAGACGCGGACAGAAACAAAGGAAGCTCCCAGAGAATGACCGATATAAACCCGGATTATTACGGCTGGATAACGGTAAGCAACACGAGAATAGATTATCCCGTCGTTCAGACGTCGAACGATTCTTATTATCTGAACCATAGTTTCGACAGAAAACCCAACCAGTCCGGCGCGATATTCACGGATTCGAGAAACAGCCGGGATATCTGGAAAAATCTCAACACGATAGTTTACGGACATAATATGCTCGACGGCTCTATGTTCCAGCCGATTTTGTCTTTCGGCAGCCGCCGCGACGAATTTAACAACGGCATAATAGAACTGACCGACCCTAACGGTTACGTTTACCGTTACGAGGTTTTTTCGGCGAGGGAAGCGGACGAAACGTCGGGATATATACAGACGGTGTTCCGCAGCGACGAGGAATGGGTCGAATTTTTATATAAAATGCAGGAGCTCAGCAATTTCAACAAAAATTTGAATTTTAACGCGGACTCCCGAATGGTGACCCTCTCGACCTGCATAAACGATTTGACCCGCGGACATATGCGTTTCGTCGTCCAGGGGGTATTGATAGACTGGTAGGATAGATTAAATTAAGGAGAAAAAGCATATATTTATGAATATATTATATTTCGATTGTTTTTCGGGAATAAGCGGCGACATGACTCTCGCCGCCCTGCTCGATTTGGACAAAAACAATTACGCAAGTCTCGTGAAATATCTCAAAACTTTAAATCTGGACGATAAATGGGATATATCTATGGAACGCCGAAGTAAAAACGGCATAGACGCGAACTACATAAAAGTTATTTTAGACGACTGCGAAGAACATCATCACGAACATCACACTCATCATCACCGTAATTTAACCGATATAATAAATATTATAGACAACAGCGGGATAAGCGCCGGGGCAAAAGAACTCGCGAAAAAAATATTCGCGAGACTGGCAAAAGCCGAGGCGAAAATCCACGGCTGCGATATAGACGGAGTTAATTTCCACGAAGTCGGCGCGGTCGATTCTATAATAGATATAGTCGGCTCCGCGATTCTTCTCGATTTGCTTATTACGCAGAATAATATAGAGAAAATATACAGCTCTCCCGTCAGCGACGGTTACGGGTTTACTTACTGTCAGCACGGTAAAATCCCCCTTCCGAAAAGCGCTTTTGAGATGGCCGTTTGGAAAAGCGCGAAAGTATCATTCAATTATCACATTGAAGTGGAAGGCCGGTTCTACTCGGTTCCGTTTGAGTACATCAAGCGCCGGGTGGACGTCCGCATTACCCGCGGTACCGTTGAGGTTTTCTACGAAGGCACGCGCATTTGCTCTCATGTCCGACTGCATGACTCAAAGGAGAAGTACAGTACCCAAGAGACGCATATGCCACCCAATCATCAGCAATATGTCCAGTGGAACGGCGACCGGTTCAGAGGCTGGGCAGCAAAAATCGGGCCTAACACCGTCACCGTGGTCGAAACAATTTTGTCCGGCTACAAGGTCGAGCAACAGGGTTATCGTGCGTGTATGGCGCTGCTCAAATTATCTGACCAGTACACACCCGAACGACTGGAAGCGGCTTGCGCGAAAGGACTTTTCTACACGCCGCGCCCCAGTTACAAGGCAATCCAGACCATACTCAAATCCGGGCAGGACAAGCCTGCCGAGGATTCAGAACCAACTTCCAACCAGTCGTCCGATTTCGGCTTCACAAGAGGTGCCGATTACTACGGAAGGGGGCGGAAATAATGTTGGACATGAACACCGTCTCCAAACTCCGCGATATGAAACTTGGCGTTATGGCGTCCGCTTTTAACGGTCAGCTCGGAGATAACTCTTTCCTTGAACTGTCATTCGAGGAACGTGTCGGTCTGATGGTTGACGCGGAGTGGACTTTCCGCCAGAACAACCGGCTCATCCGCCTTATGCGCGGCGCGGGCTTCTCTATCACGGAGGCTTGCCTTGAGGATATTGAGTATCATAATGACAGAGGTCTGGACAAAGCCCTCATTACCCGCCTTGGCACCTGCAATTTTATTGATGAACATCACAATGTCATCATCTTGGGCGCCAGCGGCGGCGGCAAAACCTATTTGGCAAACGCTCTCGGCGTGGCCGCCGTCCGTAACCTGCGCACCGTCCGCTATATCCGTCTGCCGGATTTGTTCGGCGAGTTGGCTATCGCCAGGGCGGAGGGGACATACCGCAAAGTAATCAAAAGTTTTAAGCAAGCTGAGTTGCTGATTTTGGATGAGTGGCTGCTCTACGCGCTCAAAGACACCGAGGCCAGGGAATTGCTCGAAATCGCCGAAGCCCGTTACAAAAAGGCTTCTACGATTTTCTGCTCCCAATTTGACATCGGCGGCTGGTACCAGAAAATCGGTGAACCCACACTCGCCGACGCCATATGCGACCGCATCGTCCACGATTCCTACCGTATCGTCATCGCTGAACATTCCCGTGACGATTCCGTATCCATGCGCCAGCGCAAGGGCTTGACAACCCATTAAGGGCTCGGGCTTCGCCCATCGGGGCTCTGCCCCGTACCCCGGAGTTTAACGCATTTGTTTTCCAGGGAGAGTGACCGCTTACGTAAAAGAGCGACGCCTCTCGGCATCACTCTCCCTGCAAAACCTCATCCGGCGCTCTGGTCGGTCTCCACCGTCGCCATATCCTCCGTATGAGTAAAAGCAGTTTGAGTGTAACATGGCAGATTTATCGTGTCAATGTCCAATCTCGCCGACGCGGGTGTCAAATTTCGCCGCCGCGACTGTCTAATCCCGCCAACTCCGGGTGTCTAACCGCGCCGACATATGCATATAGCTTCCCACTAGCAGATGCTTTATTCAATAACTATAGAAATATGTATGATTACGCC
>WRMA01000044.1 GCA_009777355.1 Oscillospiraceae bacterium
ATCCCTGTGATTTCCGACTGCGTCTATAACGTCTCTCTGTTTGAACGTCAGCCACGCAAAAATAATTTTATTTATAATTGATTTTATATAACTCCCGCCGTATAATTTTTTGTCGATTATATTGTTCATAACGCAGTACATACAAAAATCGAGAAGTCCGGGAACTACTACCTCCGCTCCCGCGGATCTCAGAAACTCTTCCAAATTATTATTGCCCAGAGGCGAATATTTAACGTATATCTCCCCTACTATGCCGACTTTTACTTTTATTTCTTTTCTCTTTTCTGTTTTGCCGAAAATATCTATTATGTATTTATACGTCTCTTTTATCTTTTTATATGAAATAATCCTGCCTTTTTTAAATAAATTAAAGCACAGTTCAAACGCTTTGTCCTCCGCTTCTTCCGAGCTGTTTTTAATTATCTCGTAAGGCTTCGTCTGATTATACAGCAGCATGATTAAATCTCCGAGAATCACGGAATAAAATAACTGCAGACCCATCGGAACCGTAACTTTGAGCGACGCTTTTTTGTCGAGCCCGGAAAAATTCAGCGATATGACGGGAATATATCCGTAACCCCTCTTTTCCAGCGCTTTTCTCAGCAGATATATATAATTGGACGCGCGGCATCCTCCCCCCGTCTGCGAAATCATCAGGGCGAGCTTATCTTTATCATATTTTCCCGATTCGATTGCGTCTATAAACTGACCTATTACGAGCAGCGCGGGGTAACACGTGTCGTTGTGCACGCTTTTAAGCCCCTCTTCGGCGATTTGTCCTCCGGAAGTTTCGAGAAGCTCGACTTTATACCCGTAATTATTCATGATTTTGCCTATTAACTTAAAATGCGCGGGCAGCATATTGGGTATTAAAATAGTATAATCTTTTTTCATTTTGTTCGTGAATACCGGATATGTATAATTTTTATTTTTTATGTTCTTCAAAATTTTTTCCCCGTTTAATTTTAATTATTCGCCCGTCACCGCGAGCATACTTCTTATTCTGATTTTCGCCGCGCCCAGATTATTTATTTCGTCTATTTTAATCTGCGTGTATAATTTAGAACTGCGCTCCAGAATATCGCGCGCCTCGTCGGACGTTATAGCGTCTATTCCGCAGCCGAAAGACACGAGCTGCACGAACTCCGCGTTTTTTCTTCCCGCCGCGAACCTCGCCGCGTTATATAATCTCGCGTGATACGTCCATTGGTTTAAAACTTTCGTTTCGGGTTTCGTTTTAATTGACGCGGACGCCGCTTCCTCCGTTATTATAACGCAGCCCAGAGAATTAAGCGCTTTGTCTATGCCGTGATTTATTTCGGGGTCTATGTGATACGGTCTGCCGCACAAAACTATTAATTTAAGATTGTTTTCGTCCGCGAATTTTACCGCCCTCCTACACTCCGAATAAACCGACTTGAAATATAAATCCTGGCTTCTGTACGCTTTCGATATCGCTTTTTTAATAACTTTTTTATCTATAAAATCAAACCTGCCCGAATCTGCCAGTATTTTTAAATATTCGGCAAATCTTTTCGCGAATAACCTTTTATTCGATATATCGAAATACGGAGTCATAAAATTTATATTATATAATCCGCTCATGTTTGACTTTAAAAGCTCCGGATAATAGGCGACGACGGGGCAGTTATAATTATTGTCGCTTATTTTCTCATCGAAATTATACGTCATACACGGATAAAATATGTCGCTTATTTTTCTGCTTATTAAATTTTCTATATGTCCGTGCATTAGTTTTGCGGGGTAGCATATAGTATCCGACGGAATCGACTGCTGCCCCGACCGGTATAATTTTCTCGAGGATATATCCGAGACTTCGACGTTAAATCCGAGATTTGACCACAGGCTATGCCAGAACGGCAGGGTTTCGTAAAAATTAAGCCCCAGGGGTATGCCGATTGTTTTGCCGTTACTGCCGAATTTTTCCCCTGATTTTATTATATTTTTTATATAATCCAGTTTAAACTCGTACATATTCGGCAGGTTTTCGTTCCTGCTTATTCCGAGAGGCCTCTCGCATTTGTTCCCGGAGATATATTTTTTATTCTCTGAAAATTTATTTATTGTTATACCGCATTTATTCGCGCACAAACCGCAGTTCGAAGTCTGCGAAGAATGGGTGAAAGCGTCTAACCGTTCCGAAGATAAAAGCGAAGATATATTCCCCGGATATTTTTCCTTCGCGTAGAGCGCGCAGCCGAACGCTCCCATAAGTCCGCTTATATCGGGGCGGGTGACTTCCCTTCCGATTGCTTTTTCGAACGCGCGCAGAATCGCGTCGTTCAGAAAAGTTCCGCCCTGGACGACTATATTCTCCCCCAGTTCAGACGCGTCGTGTATCCTTATGACTTTATACAGAGCGTTTTTGACCACGCTCATAGACAAGCCCGCCGAAATATCGCCGATAGACGCGCCTTCTTTCTGCGCCTGCTTGACGGAAGAATTCATAAACACGGTACATCTCGAACCCAAATCGACCGGGTTCTTTGCGTATATACCCTCGCGGCAGAAATTTTCGACCGCATATCCCATGCTTTTCGCGAAGCTCTCGATAAACGAGCCGCACCCCGAAGAACACGCCTCGTTGAGCATTATATTATCTATCGCGTTATTTTTTATCTTAAAGCATTTTATATCCTGGCCGCCTATGTCGAGAATAAAATTTACTTTCGGGTTAAAATATTCCGCGGCTTTGAAATGCGCTACGGTTTCGACTATGCCGGAATCTATATCGAAAGCGTTTTTGATTAAATCCTCGCCGTATCCCGTTACGGCCGACGATTTTATATCTATTTTATCTCCGCATAATTTCCTGATATATTTTAACTGTCCGAGTATTATATCGACGGGATTTCCCGCGTTCGCCGCGTAGTAACTATATAGAATCTCATGATTTTCGCCTGTCAGGACAATTTTCGTCGTCGTACTCCCGCAGTCAATCCCGAGATACGCTCCGCCCGCATATTTATTTATATCGGCTCCGGTTGTTTTTTGTCTCGAATGTCTGGCTTTAAATCTATTATATTCTTCTTCGTCCGCGAATAAACTCTCCGTATGCTTTATATTATTCCCGGGTAAATTAACGGATTTTTTCAGCAGTTCGGTTATCTCCCCGTATTTATACAAGAAGCCGCTTTCGTCCGCCGAAACCGCCGCTCCGAGAGCGACCGCGTACGGCGCGATTTCCGGGAAATTCGCGCTGTTTTCAGATAATTTAAGCGTTTTCGTAAATCTCTTCCTGAGTCCCCTGAAAAAATACAGCGGTCCGCCCAAAAATAATATACTGCCCTTTATTTCCCTGCCCTGAGCGAGCCCCGTAATCGTCTGGTCGACGACGGCCTGAAAAATACTCGCGGCTATATTTTCTTTTTTCGCTCCCTGATTCAGCAGGGGCTGAATATCGCTCTTCGCGAAGACCCCGCAGCGCGACGCTATAGTATATATTTTATCGGCCTTCAGGCTCAGTTTATCGAGCTCTTCGTTCGAAACGTCGAGGAGGAGCGACATCTGGTCTATGAACGCGCCGGTTCCCCCCGCGCACGAGCCGTTCATGCGTTCCTCTGCGCCGCCGGTAAAAAATATAATCTTCGCGTCCTCTCCGCCGAGTTCTATCGCGCAGTCCGTTTCCGGGTAATATCTCCTCACCATTTCTCCGGTGACGAAGACCTCCTGAACAAATTCGAAACCGCAGGCCTGCGCGACTCCCTGACCCGCCGAACCGGTAATTTTGACTTTGATTTCTATTTCGCCGGAGTTCGAATCTATACCGGCAATATCCTTCGCCTGTTCTATGATTTCCGCGGTCTTCGCCCTGACCTGCGACAAATGCCTGTCGTAGCTTCTATATATAATCTCGTTTCGTTCGTTCAGTATAATTATCTTAACGGTAGTCGAGCCTATGTCGATACCCATTTTATAAACCATTTTTAATTATTTCTCCTGAAAAACCGCTTTTTTATATGCCCCTGCAGTATTATAATATTTATATATATAATTAATTATAACAATCTGTAAATTTAAAATACGATTTTATTTATAATCTATATTAACCCGTTTATTTAAACTCAATATAAACTCCAAATAATTGCGATTATTTTACTTTTATTATTTTTTATTACTTTTTTCCCCTGTTTTCCCTGCCGTAATCCGACGGAATATATCCGTATTTTAAGTTAATTTACAAAACTATACCACCGCGGGTACTTTAGGAATGTATCGATTTTATGTTAGCATATATATAGTTTATATATCTCGTAAATAATAAATTAAGGGGAAAATGATAAAACCGTCTCCGCGCGTTTTTTATCTTCGTTTTTCGGGGAGGTTCTATTGTTGGGTGTTACTGTGTGGACTTGAATGAAATTTATCAGACGTATTTCAGCCGGGTATATAATTTTATATTCTATAAAGTTCTGCATAAAGAAACAGCCGAGGACATAACAAGCATTGTCTTTCTTAAAGTTGCGGAAAAGCTGCATTTGTACGACGCCGACAAAGCGGGCGTTTCGACGTGGATTTTTACGGTGGCCAAGAACTCCGTAACGGATTATTTCCGTTCGCGGGCCTCCGGTATAAACGTAAACATAGACGATATCGCCGGCGATACCGAACCGGCTCTAAGCGTCGATTTCGAGGAGCAGTCGCAGCTTATCGCCGACGAAACCCGCCGGGAGCTCTATCTCGCGCTGTCCTCTCTCGACGCGCGCGCAAGGGATATACTGACCCAGAAGTATTTCGAGAAAAAATCCATACGCGAAATCGCGGATTGTATTAATATGAACGAAAGCAGCGTTTCGACGATACATAACAGGGCTCTTGAAAAACTCCGCAAAATCATAAAAAATTTTGATTTATGATTCGGTTTTTTGAGCTGAATAAAAAAATTTTACGTATAATTATCTACAGAAGGATAATTTATTGAAAGTTATGGGGATGCTTTATGCTTGACGATAAACGTTTCGATTTTTCACTGGAATCGGATATCAAAGAAAAACTCTGGCGGCAAATGCTCGAAAAGTCGAAGCCTGTTCATGTCCGCGAGGAAATAAGCTTCGAGAGTCTCGCTTCGCCGTCTAAGTCGTCTGCGGCGAGCGAAAAGAGCGGGAAACAGGCTGAAAAAATTACGAAACCCCCGGTGAAAAACGCTTCGGGTTTTGAAAAAACAAAATAATTAACAAAATAACCGAATAATATAAATAATCATGTGATAAGTTATTAGATAATAAATATTATAAAATAATAAAATTATAAGAATCGGAAGGATTGATACGTAACGATGTCGGGTATTTTAAAAAAAATTTTTTCATGGGTTTTTGCGGCGGCGGCGGCGGTGACGTTCTGCGGATATATTGCGGGCGTGTTAATAAATAATACCGCGGAGCTGGTGTCGACGCAGGATTACTCGCTTTTATGGGTTCCCGGAATGTTTCTGGAATGGTCTACATACGCTCTGGGCGGCGGTACCGTCGCGATTCTCGTAGCTCTTTGGCTCGTTTACGGAGACGGCGGTTCCAAACGAGCGAAGTCTATGATGAAATCGAAGGCGAAAGGAGTCGAGAGCGCCCTCGAGAACTCGCGTTTTATGAACACTAAGGAGCGCGACTTTAACTTCCAGTTCCACGATTTCTCGAAACTTAAAGAAAGCAAGAAGGACGGTGTGCCGGTGCGCGCTACGATGCGCGGGAAAAAACTCGAGGTGAATCTCGCCCCGCCTATGCACGGGCTGATTATCGGGGCGACGGGAAGCGGTAAGACGACGACGTTCATTAACCCTATGGTCCAGATTCTTGCCGAGACGAAGGCGGGGTCTTCGATGATTCTGACCGACCCGAAGGGCGAGCTGTTCCAGATGCATTCCCAGAAACTCAAAGAAAAAGGCTATAAAGTCATGGTTCTCGATTTGAGGGACCCGTATTCTTCGTACAGATGGAATCCGCTGCAGGGTATTTTCGAGATGTATTCGGAATATATAGAATCGGGGAAAGGCATATTCAGGAGGACGGACCCCATCGGGGAATCTGAGCTTGAACTTCATAATCCGCCCGAAGCGTACGAAGAAACCTGGTACGAATATCAGGGTAAGGCGTATGCGTCGAGCAAAGAGCTGAGCGGTATAATTAAAGTTAAGCGTCAAAGGGTTTACGACGAAATGTATGAGGATTTAAACGATTTGGTGAGCGTTTTGTGCCCGATTGAGTCTCCGGACGACCCCGTCTGGGAAAAGGGCGCGCGCTCCGTAGTTATGTCTACTCTTCTGGCGATGCTCGAGGACAGCGAGAACCCCGACCTCGGGATGACTATGGATAAATTCAACTTTTTCAACTTAAATAAGGCGATTGCGAATTCAGAGGATAATTTCGCGGAGCTCAAGCGTTATTTCGAGGGGCGCGGGAAGCTTTCGAAGGCCGTTACGCTCTCGCGTCAGGTTCTTTCGGCGGCCGACACGACTCTGGCGAGCTATATGTCCATAGCGTTCGACAAAATGAGTATATTCAACGACGAGGGAATATGCGCCTTGACCGCGGCGACGGATATAAACCCCGACGATTTCGCCGATACTCCGACCGCGCTGTTCCTGAAAATCCCCGACGAGAAAGACACCCGTCACGGACTGGCGGCGGTGTTTATCCTGTGCATATATAAGGCTCTGATTAAAAAAGCGTCGGCAAGAGAAGATTTGTCGCTGCCGAGAAACGTTTATTTTATCCTCGACGAGTTCGGGAACATGCCTAAAATAGAAAAATTCGACAAAATGATAACGGTCGGACGAAGCCGTAAAATATGGTTCAACATGGTCGTCCAGTCTTACGCGCAGTTAAACAACGTCTACGGCGACACGGTCGCGGACATAGTCAAGAGTAACTGCGGCATTAAAATGTTTATCGGCTCAAACGACATAGACACCTGCAAAGAGTTTTCGGAGCTCTGCGGAAACATGACCGTCACGACGAGCAGCGTTTCTCAGTCCACGGGGGATAAATCGGGCAATTTATCAGTATCGACCCAGACCCAGACGAGGCCTTTGATATATCCGTCGGATTTGCAGAAGCTCAATAACAAAGTCAGCACCGGCAATTCCATTATAGTTACGTTCGGCAACTATCCCCTGCAGACCAAATTTACGCCGAGTTATTTATGCCCGCTCTATAAATTCGGAACGATGGACCTGACTGAAGTCCGGAGTAATATTTTTTACAGCGAAGAGGTCTTCTATGATTTGGCGAATAGAAATAATACTGTTCTTGACGAGGTGAAAAACGGCGATGAGTAATAAAAATATTTTTTTGATTTTTTTAGCGACGGCGCTGCTGGTTTTTGTTATGGCGGCGACGGGCGGGGTTTTGTCCGGGCCCGCCGGCGGACAGGCGAACAGGCAGAATATAAATTCGGGGGCCGCGGCCGCGACTCAAAACGAACCCGAAGAAGAACCCCCGCGTCCGTTCCCCGAATGGTTCGACCAAATCGGGAATATGCCCGCGTGGGTTTTGGGCGTGGACGAATTTCCCGACTGGTTTTACGAGCTGCCGGAAGAGCCGTTCTGGTTCGCGACTCTGACGAGAATCCCCGCCTGGTTCTATACTCTAACTGAGATACCGGGCTGGTTTTATCCGGAGCCGGAACCCGAAACAGAGCCCCCCACCCAGCGTCCGACCGCTCCGCCTACAGAGCGTCCCACGGAACGTTCCGCGGAGACGACTACTGCGGACGAATCCGGGATTCGTCACCCGTTCGACGACGATTATGTTTTTGACTATGATTATATTCCCGGCTATGACTATAGTAATGATGATTATAGTTATGATTATGACGACGAGTCCGAGGCGTTTCCGACGACGTTCGCCTTCCAGTATCCGGCGGGAACGCTGTATTCGAGTGTTCCGAACGGTCTGATTACTTCGGGAGAGGCGCGTTTCAGGGGAGATTTCGAGTCGCTTTTTGTCACGCAGGACGATTTGCCGTTCGAATGGAACGGCGGGATTATATTCAGCCACGGCGACTACCGCGTTTATTATTCCGAAGCCGGGGAGGAATTTGAAGGCGCCGAATACGGAACGGAGATTTTGAGATTCAGGATTATTACAAGACCCGTCGGAGATTTGGGGCAGTATACGATTCCCGAAAATTTTTCTCTGCAGAGTGTGAGCTATGAAGGCGAAAACGTCGTATTAGATAGTGAGGGGATTTTCTATCCCGAACTTGACGGAGTATATACGTTCACGGTAGGATACAAGGAAAACCCGCTGTTCTTCACATCTGAGATTACGGTCAAGCGTACGCCTCCGGTTATTTTGTTCGAAGGTCTCGACGATAACATGACTTCGGAAGAACCGGTCGTGTACAGGGCGGAGGAAGCGGGAGTGAGCGTCAGGGCGTATCACGACGGAGTCGAAATCCCCGTTACCGGAATGGTTTCGCTGCCGGGAAGATATCTGCTTACCGCGGAGGACGTCGCGGGGAACGTTTCGGAATACGAATTCAGGCTGTTTTACGTGATGAACATTTCCGGGGTCTGGGTAATCGTTATAGCTTCGGCGATGATTGCGGCGATAATCGGCTACTGCGTCTACTGCCGGGTAAAAGTCCGGGTGCGTTAGATTTGTTAAACGCTAATATCGAATACTAAATATTTTGTTAATATCGGCTTTGCCGTGTTATATATTATAATAATAAAATTATCAGGAGGAAGGAGGTACATACAATATGTCTAATTTTTTAAATCCGCTGTTTTTGGCAGCAACGACGGCTGCCGCCGGTCTGGAGGAAGGTCTCGAGCAAATAACCGCTCCGATTATAGAACTTCTTGAAACGATCTTCACCGTAGCGATTCCGCTCGTGGGAGCGATCGGCGCGATTTACTGTATTCTGCTCGGCGTGAAGCTTGCCAAGGCCGAGGAGCAGCAGGAAAGGGACAAAGCAAAGCACGCGCTGAAAAACGCAATCGTGGGTTTCGTTTTGATTTTCGTTCTCGTAGTCGCGCTTCGCATAGGTCTGCCTATATTGTCAGGCTGGGCGAGTTCTCAGGCATAGCGTACTCCGGAGGCTTTCCGGAACCGGAGCCGCCCGTCATATAATTTAGATTGCGCGGGCGGCTTCCGGTTTACTGTATAGCTAAATTTATATCGATTTATATCGGAAGATTTCAATATCTTGATTTTAATTTTAAATTGGATTTGATAATAATGATAGTTAATAAAATAAAGAAATTTCTCGGGAAATTTACATATAAAAAAAATAAAAGCGATACGAACGTTCTTATGACTTCCGCCGCGCCTTTTATGGCAATCAAGCTGGGTTTGGAGGGATGGGGTGAGGACCCGGTTGGAATAACGGACCTTATTGCCGATTACGCAAACGCAGCTTTTGATTTTGTGATAAACGCGCTGCGGGTCGTTTTATACGTAGTTTTAACTATTCCCTTGATGATTACGAGCGTTTTGAGCGACGCGGTGGATATTATATCGGGAATCAGACCGATTAGAACAGCGGAAAACGCTATCGCCGTACCCTATGCGGGAACGCTTCCCCCATGCGCGTACGACGATTTTGTCGTGTTCGACAGTTTTTACATGGAAATCGATGTCGTGAAGAGTAAGTTCAACAGCGACGGATATACCCGGAATCCCGAGCGTTACGCTTTTTTAGAGACTCTTCCCACGCCTATCGTGGGGAGTTGGGTCGCCTATGACTGGGTTCCGAGCGACGAGGACATGGAGAAGCTTTATTACATGATGCCCGCAGACGTGAGGGACGGCGTTTTTATCGACAGGCTTTTAGGTTACGCGCGGCATGAAAACCGGATGCTTAATTTTGGGTATGTACAGCAGGGAGGATGGAGTCTCTACCGGGATTTTCCCGATTCTTATACGCTGCCGGAATTTGGCGGCAGACTGTTTTACGGCGGACCTGTCCATATCGCCCCCGCTGATGGGGTGTGGCATTACTCGACGCGCGATTGGCTCGACCCGGGTTACAGGTATGTAAAAGACTGGAAAGAGCCGAACGCGAACAATGTTTACAGGTTTACTTCGAATCAGGATTTCGCGCAGTATTATATCGCGAAGCGTCTTTATATCAACGGATATGAGCCCAGTAATTATGACTTTTCGAAAAACCCCGACCTTATACCCTATTATATGTCGAACGAAGACGCTTTTAATCTCACGGACAATAGATTAAACGAGGTTCTCCGGGGAAAATACGGCAAATGGCAGTTCGGCGGATACAAGCCTGACTTTTTCATGCACGTCCAGTGCCGTCAGCAGGTTTATTACGTCGAGGCGACGAAAAATCTCGTCTCGGCTATAAAAAATTACTATTCCGTTATGGCTCTGTATTCGGCGAAGCCTATATGGCGCGACTGCATAAATAATCTCGACGGCGTAGCGCATCCGCAGAGAAGATACACCCATAATCCGAACCAGTGGGAATACTGGACGGACGATTTCAGGGAAATCATGAGAGAAAATAACCTCGCTCCGGGTTCTGAGGCGATGTACAGATTTACGGCGAACCGTATGTTCGAAGGCAATCAGTTATACACCTCGCCCCAAGAGAGTTCGGGAGAGGGAGAGACGCTCCTTTCCATATTGTTCGGACAGAGCGTTATCAGCTATGTTTTCTGGGGAGTGACTTTGATTTCGCTCGCCTTGTGTCTGTTCTTTACGATTATCGCGGTGTCGCGTTCGGTCATGGACTTGAATTTAAGGCGTCCCGTGGGCAGAATCATGGGAGACACAGGAAAGGCTATGCTGACCTTTCTTCTCGTGCCGTTCCTGATGATAGTGACTATTAATTTATCGTCGGCGGTTTTGAGGCAAATCAATATACTTATGGACAGCGCCATCACCGGTCAGGGCGGAGGATATCAGGTAAATCTCGCGAGTTCTATCCTCTACACCGCGATTACGCCGGATTCTATGCTGTTCACCCGGGAGGAGGACGCCGTTCTCCGGAGCGTAGCGGGTACGGACCAGGAGAGAGTGATAAGGCGTACGGGATATACCCCTACGGAATCCGAAAAGAATTTAAAATATAATAGAATAAGAAAGCAGCTTCTCGAAGGTACTTTGAGGTGGGAAAATTCTTTCAGTATACCCGTAAACGACGTCGACCCTTTGAGAATGAATTATATACCGGCGACTGTCGCGGCGTGGTTTTCGGTCGTGATTATGACGATGATACTGGTATTGTTTATACGGAGAATATACGATTTGCTGCTTTTGTATCTCGTCGCGCCGTTATTCGTCTCCGTGATTCCCCTTGACGAGGGGCAGAAGTTCGCGTCCTGGAGAGAGATGTTCCTGGCGAAGGCAATCGAAGGCTTCTCGTCTATTATAACCCTCAAGCTTTTCCTGATATTTATGCCGCTCTTATGGAACGGCGGACTGTCTTTCCACGAAAACGGCGGCTATGATTTGATTATCAAGTGCCTGTTTATGATAGGCGCGCTGTTCGCGGTGTATAAATCGCACACTATGATAACGGGGTTATTCAGCAGACAGGCCGAGGGCATGGAAAAAGAGACCGCGGAGTTCGCGAACAAGACGATTGTCGGCGGGGCGAAAAAGGCGGCTATGTACCTGCCCAATAAAGTCATAAACAAAGCCAAAGAGAAAGTCGGCAAAAAAATCGACGACGTGAAGAATAAAGCCGTCGACGGAGCGGCGGGCGCAGTCGCCGGAGGTATAAACAAAGCCGTAGGCGGAGTGGCGTCGGGTATCGGCGCGGGATTTAAGGCGGCGGGCAAGGGCGCTCTCGCCGGCGCGAAAGCCGCGGGTAAAGGCGCCGCGTGGGGAGCGAAGAAAACCGGTATTGACAAGGGTCTGAAAGATTTGGGCGGCGCGATACAGGACAATCTCAAAGGCACGGCGCACCTCAAAGATTCGGGCGGAGACCAGGATAAAGATAAGGATAAGAGTAAGTCTGAGAATAAATCAGAGAATAAGCCGAAGAGTAAATCCTCGGGTAATTCGGATAAGAAAAAATAGGACGGGCGTTTCATGACGTTGTTGTAGGGCGCGGCTTCCATGCCGCCCCGCCGGAATAAAATCAAATGTTGGATTGATTTTGCGGCGCGGCATGGAAGCCGCGCCCTACGCAGAAATCATCAAAATCAAAAAAAAGATTCAAATTTGCGGCGCGTCGGGGTCGCCGCGCCCTACAAATATCACAAAAAAAGGAGGCGGCATAAAGAATGGGGTTCTATGAACAGCTCGGCGTATTTTTTGAAAACGCGGCGCGTACCGCTCTTTATTTGCTGCTTATGATACCTCTGTTACTGGTTGAGATTATGGGCGAGGCCGTGGACGTGATTTCGGGCGTGAAGGACGCGCCGCGGGGCGCTCCGCTGTATCTGCCCGCGGAGGCGGGTTCGCCGCCGCTGTGCGAGTACGACGAGTATATCTGCTTTGACTTGGACAGAATGAACATGCGGAGAGGCGGCGTCTTTAGCGTGGATATGAGTGAGCGGCCCAGTGAAGAATGGACGTACCAACATTTGGACCGCGTCGTTTTTGACTTTGTTCAGGACCCGGGGAACTGGGGAAGCGACGCGACCGCTCCGTTTCACAGGTTCGATAAAGATATCAAAGGGTCTTGGATGAAAAGGGCCGTTGCCATTTGGAACAGGTCGGCGCCGAAGGCGTTTCTTGACCAGCACGAACCGAAAAAAATGGCTAATTATATAGACGTTTATTACCGCGTATTATACGCCGGAAATCACTATAATTCGTTTATCTATACTCTGGACGGCAAAGTTCTCGAACCGGTTTCTTATCAATATGACGGCGAAACATACTATTATCTCCCGGGAGACGAGGCAGGGAGAACGGGGCGTTTTACGACGCGGCGAGCCGCGAATGAGGACTACACGAGGCGAACGCTTAATCTGCGCGCGAATTACGTCGATATATATCCCAGCGTAAATTGGTACGTCGGGTTGGGCGTCGAACCCAGCGACGGGAATTACTCGAACTTAGGACCGGGAATTACTTTTCTTACAAAGGAACAGGTCGCCCGCCGCGCGCAGGTGCGTTACGGAAAAATGGCGCACGACGGGTTTCATTCCTATCAGGGAAATCTTTTAAACGACACGATGGTAGAATTGGGCTATCCCGATTTCAGATATTACGACGGAGTCGAATATTGGGTCAATTTTAAATACTGGCTTGAAAATTCGTTGACTTTTCATTGTCATATGTTTTCGCTGCAGTTTTATTTTTCGGTCAAGCCGATGTGGAGAGGGTATATAGACAACAATCCGAAGTATGTCGCCGACGATAAGAAAAAAACGGACGACCCTGCCCGTTACACCGAAGAATTTCTGGCATGGATGAAGACTCACAATATAACTCCCGGTACTGAAAAAATGTACGAGGAACTCTCTAAATTTATAAATCAGGGACGTAATCTCGGCGCTATATCTGCAGACGGCGCATGGGGAGGAAATATAATAAATCTTTTCTTCAACAGCAGCGTTATGAACTATTTGTTCTGGGGTATGACGTTAATCGCGCTCGCTTTGTGCGCGGGTTGTTCTATTGCCGCGGTCGTTCGCTCGACCGGAGATTATGAGCTTAAACGTCCTGTTGGTCAGGTTGTCGGCTCCATTGCGAAAACTATGCTTACTTTTCTTCTCGTTCCCCTGTTTATGATTATCGTAATAAATATGTCGGGAATAGTTTTGCGCCAGGTATCGCAGGCTTTCGACTTGGGAATCACGGGTTCGAATCAGCAGCCGGCGAGTATGGCGACGACGATTATCGCCTCGTCGCTGACGGAAGAGAGTATGAGAGACGTTCCGGAGGGGGCTATTAAATCCGCAGAGCTTGAAAAGCGTAAGCAGAGACTGCTTTCGGGAGGGTTATACTGGAAGGAAGCGGGGCAGTTTATAAGTATTTTCGACCCGTTTAAGATGTATTTAGTTCCGGCCGTTATAACGGCTTGGTTCTCTATCGCGATGATGATTATGATTTTCATGATATTTTCGCGCAGGGTTTACGAACTGCTTCTGTTATATATAGCGTCGCCGTTTACAGTTTGCTCTATGCCTCTTGACGGCGGGGCGAAGTTTAAGGCTTGGAGAGAGATGTTTATCTCAAAAGTCCTGTCGGGATTCTCTTCGATATTTACGCTTAAATTGGCGCTTTTGATGATGCCCGTACTCTGGACGGGCGGTATAACTATTATTGATTACAACTCAACTTACGACACCGTGATAAAGCTTATGATAATGGCGGGCGGAATGTACGCCGCGTATAAATCGCACACTTTGATAAATAATCTGCTTAATCTCGGAGGAAGTAATACGGACAAAGAAACGGCGACGTTTGCCGCGCAGAATACTTTTATAAAAGCGGGAAGCGCGGCGTGGAACAGGGTCAGGAAAATAGACAAGGGAGTTTGGGACTTCGGGTTTAACGTTGCGGGTAAGACGATTACGCATAAATCAGACCAAAAAAAGGCCGCCGTTGACGGAGCTAAAAAGAGAAGCGAAGCGGCAAAAAAAGAAAAGGGTTTTACGGATTTACTGCCCGTCAAGGACGCGGCAAAACCGGACAGGAAATCAGAGAAAGAGTTGAGAAAAAATATCAAGACTCTAAACGCCGATAAGAAAAGATACGCGAAGGCGAAGAAAAGCCCGGCGAAAAAATCAGGTGAAAACCAAAAATACAAAGCGAAGAAAAAAGATAGAAATAACAACGGAAATAACGGTAAGGGTAAGGGTAACATAAACCCTAATTTGAGATAGATAGGCGATTGATTTTATACCCTGCGTAACATCAGAGTTGAGACCACCCCGCCGTCTGCGGACGGCACCCCTCCACGGAGGGGAATGAGTAAGAAAACTCCGAAAGTGAGGAAAATTCCCCTCTGTGGAGGGGTGGCAGGCGGCTTAGCCGCCTGACGGGGTGGTATGTTTGCAAAATCACCAAATTAAAAAAAGGAGGCGGCATAAAGAATGGGATTCTATGAGCAGCTCGGCGCGTTTTTCGAAAACGCGGCGCGAACCTTTCTTTATTTACTGCTTATGATACCTCTGTTACTGCTTGAAATTATGGGCGAAGCCGTGGACGTTATTTCGGGGGCGAAAGATACTCCGCACGGCGCGCCGCTGTATTTCGCCGCGGAGGCGGGAGCGCCGCCGCTGTGCGAGTACGACGAATATATCTGTTTCGACATAGACATGATGGACAAACGAAGAGGACAAATGAACGCTTTCGAGAATCTTGGCCGCGGGAGGGAGTTTGAGGAATATATTAACTATAACGTATATTATTATTCGCGTAATTATATAGTAGACCCGAACGGCTGGTTTGTGTATACGACCGAACCGTTTCATGGTTATTACTCTAGTTATGCTCGCGGTTTACAGAGCCGCTGGGAACGGGCGCCGAGGTCGTTTAAGAGCGCGGCGGCCAAGCCCACGCGAATGTCGAGTTATATAGAAATTTATTATAATCTGCTTTACACGGGAGATCCGTACAATACCGCCATTTATACTCTGGACGATAAAGTTGTCCGTCCGGTTTCCTATGAATTTGAGGAAGAAATATACTGGTATGTCCCCGGAGACGAAGTGGGTCGGACGGGACGTTTCAGAACGCCGCTCGAAGCGACTGAAGATTACACGAGAAGATTTCTTAATATACGCGCGAATTACGTCGATATATATCCGTTTACCCACTGGTATCC
>WRMA01000045.1 GCA_009777355.1 Oscillospiraceae bacterium
CCCGAACACATGGAAATCCGCGGGAGAAATCTATACTCCGGACTCCCCGCGAAAATAGCGCTTACGACGCCGGATATCCTCGAGGCGATGCAGGAACCCGTGAGCCAAATCGTCAACGCGATTAAACGGACCCTCGAACGCACCCCTCCCGAACTCGCCGCAGATATATACGACAACGGCATAATGTGCACCGGCGGAGGGGCGCTGCTCAAAGGTCTGTCTACTCTGCTCAACGAAGAAACGGGAATCAAGACGTATATCGCGAAGCGTCCCCTGGACTGCGTCGTAGACGGGATAGGCGCGGTTCTCGACGACCTCGAATCGCTGAGCGGCGTCCTGTCGTATGTTAAATCGAGATAGTTTACCAAACCGCAAACAAAATGTAGGGAACGGATTTATCCGTTCCGAATCATAAAATAACCATGATTGGCGAACATTCACATTCCGGAACGCATAAATGCGTTCCCTACGTCAATAAAACAAAAAGAAAGCGGGAATAAATTTGGGAAATATATTTAAAAACAAATTTTTTATTATACTGCTTATAGTGATATGCGTTCTCACGCTGTCCACTATTATATTGAATCTCGCCGGTTACGCTTCCGTCGTCGCCGACTTCGTCAATCTGTTTCTTACGCCGTTTTCCCGCTTCGCGGATATATTAAAGGAAAGCTTCGGGGGTTTTACGGCATATTTCAGCGAGTTTAACAGAATGAAAGAGGAAATCGCCGATTTAAAATCAAGGCTTGCGGTCGCCGAGGCGTTAAACGAAGACACCCGGAAGCTTCAGGAACAAAACGATATGCTCGCGTCTTTTTACGAATTAAAGAGAGAGAATATAGACTATATGTTCCAGCCCGCGAAAGTAACGGCGAAATCTCCCGGGAATTATCTCTCTGTTCTGACTATTAACAAAGGCTCGTTTCATAATATCGAAAGAGATATGCCCGTAATAGCCGCGACAGAGACCGATTATATTATCGTCGGCTATGTTTTCGAGGTGGGAATCACGTCGTCGAAAGTCATGCCGTTTATCAGAACGGGGGAAGCCGTAGGAGCGTATATAAAACGTACGGAAGAACTGGGAATCGTGGAGGGACGTTTTGAACTCGAGAGATACGGACTGGGGATACTGGCGAATTTGTCAAAAGACGCGTCGGTCGAGGACGGGGATAAACTATACACGTCGGGTTCGGGCAGCAGATACCCGGAGAATTTATATATAGGCGAAGTAGTCGAAGTCGAGGGAGACCCGTTTTCCCAGACTATGACGGGCCTCGTGAAACCCGCCGTAAATTTCGGCGAAATAAAAGAAGTCATGGTTATTTTAAAATTCGACAGGAAATTCGATTAAAAATAATATTATGAGAATAAACAAAAATCTGGTAATAAAATCTGTAATTTACTCGTTTATATTTATATTTTTTATCGTTCTGGAGACGAATATATTAAACGGGTTCAAAATATTCGGGGTTAAGCCGAATTTGATTATACTGCTCGTTATTGCCGCGTCCGTCGCAGAGAACGAGAGGTACGCTTCGGTACTGGGATTGATTTTAGGGTTCATAACGGATTCGTCGGTCGGTTCGCCGTTTTTCTTCTCGGGGGTCTATTATTTTTTCGCGGCGTATATAGCCGGAACGGTAACGAGAGTTTATTTCACGAAATCTTTTTTCACTATGCTGGTAATAACCCTGCCGGTCTGCGCGGCGAGGGGGATAATAAATATGTTTTATTTAATCGCCGTATGGAGCGATTTTAATATCGGCGGCGCGCTGCTCATATATATACTGCCCGAATTTATATATACCGTAACGCTCGCTCCGCCGGTATATTTTACGGTGAAATTCACCGCGGGAAAATTCCCGTATCACGTTATATCTTAAAAATAGCGCGAGTTACGCAGTTGGTTTAAATTTGCGCCAAAGCCCTCTTTTTTAAAGAGGGTGGCAGCCGCGTAAGCGGCTGACGGGTGTTTTTGAAATTTGACGCCGCGTACGGGGAGACGAAAACACCCGCCGTCTGCGGACGGCACCCTCTTTACGAAAGAGGGCAAAGATTGTAAATACGTCAAGCGCGTAACTCGTGGTCGGTTGAAATTCACGGGCGATTGATAATCGCCCCTACTCCCAAAAGCTCCGCCAATTCCCCGACGTTCCGGGCGATATAATCCGAACGGAACTCTCCGGACGTAAGTTCTTCTTCGCCGCCGTAACCGTACAGAACGCCGACGCTCTCTATGTTATTTTTCGCCGCGCCCTCTATATCGTGAACCCTGTCGCCTATCATGATTGCCGCCGCTTTTTCTTCAGGCCGCGCAATATTAAAATAATCAAGCGCGCGCGCGATAATTCCGGCCTTGTCCGAACGTTTCCCGTCGAGACCCGCTCCGACCGTAAAATCAAAATATTTCTGTAAATCAAAATGTTCCAGTATCTTAACGGCGAATTTCTCGGCTTTAGACGTCGCTAAAATTATTATTTTCCCCGAATCTTTGAGATTTTTTAAAAGACCGTCTATGCCAAAATAAAGATTATTCTCGAACATACCCTTAACTGTGTAATACTCCCGGAATTTCGCTATTGCTTCGTCAAAATCAATAGAATTATTAAAAATTTTCGAAACTTTATCGAATCCCTCTCTTAACGGCGGCCCTATCAGATACGAATAGGAATCGAGCTCTTCGTCTTTGATTTCTACGCCGAAATAATTTAACGCATATCTGAAAGAGTTTAATATCCCCGGTTTTGAATCTGTCAGAGTACCGTCCAAATCGAACAATATATATTTTTTGTTTATTTTGTTTTTTTTCATAAATTTATTTTATACCCCTACGCATTTTTTATATATCTTAAATATTTCTTCCTCGCCTGTTATTCCAATAATACTGTTCGTGAAATTTTTCGCCGTTTTGATTCTCGACGAATAAAATCTTAAAGTTTCATCGCTGAATTTTTCGTTAAAATCAGAATAATAATCTATTAATATTTTTACGGTATTTTTAATATTATCTAAATTATCGCCGAAAGAACCGAGAGTTTCCGGCTTTATTATATTTTTGTGCAGTTCGAGAAATTCGCCGATGAATAACGCGCAGGCGAACCCGTGGGGAAGTCCGTTTATTAAAGTTAAATTATACCCCATAGGGTGAGGGAATCCCGTGCCTGTCGTGTTTATCGCGACCCCGCCGTAAAAAGAACCCAGCATTAATTCCTCGCGTATAGAATAATCTATGTTATCCCCTACTTTCAAATCTATGAGTTTTTTTAGATTTCTATAAATTAATCTAATCCCGGAATTTGCGTAAATTTCAGAAACCGGCGTTGACTTTACGCTTAAACGAGACTCTATGCAGTGGCATAAAGCGTCGAGAGCCGTACCGACCGTTATGTTATGCGGCAGCGCTATAGTATATTTCGGGTCGAGAAAGGCGGTTTTCGCGTAAACCCCGGCATAATTAAAAGTCTTTTTCAAATCCTGACCGTCGAGAGTGATTACGGAATACGGGTTAGCTTCGCTCCCCGTGCCGGAAGTCGTGGGAATCGCGAAAAAATCCGGCGGCGGATTTTTGTAAAGCTCCGGCTCGAATAAATCCTCGGGGTTCATACGGGGATTCGCGGCGAACATCGCGGCCGCCTTTGCCGCGTCCATAGGCGAACCCCCGCCTATTCCGACGATTAAATCGGCGCCGAAAAGCTTCGCCTCGCGTCCTCCCTCGTAACAAACCGAAAGAAGGGGATTCTCCGTTATTTTATCAAAAATATAAAAATCGGCTTTCGTTTCGTTAAATATTTCAAGCATATCGCTTAAAGCCCCGCTGATTTTAGCCGAAGATTTACCCGAGACTATAAATATTTTCTTATATTTGCCGAATTTGTTTTTGTTTTTGATAACGCAGTCTCTGCCGAAGACTATTTCGACGGGCATAAAAAAATTAAAATTATTTATTTCGTAATTAATCATAAAAAAAAATTCACCTTTGTTATTATTATATTTATTTATTATTATTATATATTAATGTACAGTTTCCGGTTTTCCCCAAAACAAGTTTCGGGTTTTCTTTAAAACAAGTTTTCAAGTTTCTTTAAATCTTGTTTTGCAGTTTTGCTGAACCTTGGTTTCATGTTTTGTCGAACCTTGGTTTCATGTTTTGTCGAACCTTGGCATTATATATTATAACACAAATAAACATAACATTCTATAACATTTTATAACATTTTTTTGATTTTTTTAAATATTTCATAAAAACGCTTGCAAAATTTTCTTGACTGTGATATAATATATAGTGAGGGAAAGTTTTTATATATAACGGGAGGCGGCTTAAACATAGATATAACAAATCGTAATTTATGGTTTTTATTTGAAATCGGCGGAGAGAAAGTCTATATAACCCAGTCGATATTCGCGACCTGGGTAGTGATGGCGGTTCTAATCGCGTTCGCCGTTTTCGTCAGAATAAAACTGAAGTCTTTTAAACAAATCCCGTCGGGGTTCCAGAATATGGTCGAAACCGCGGTCGACGCTATCGCTAATCTTACCAGGACGAACCTCGGGGAGAAATTCGATTATCTGGGCGGGTACTTCTTTGCCGTGTTCGCCTTTATTTTGGCGTCGAACTACAGCGGCCTTTTCGGTTTGAGACCACCGACCAGCGATATCGCGACGACTCTCGCCCTCGCTCTTACGGTTTTTGTCCTGCTGCATTATTTCGGCATAAAAATGCGCAAGGGTCAGTATTTCAAAGATTATCTCTCTCCGTTCTTTTTGTTCCTGCCCATGAATATAATCGGGGAGATATCGAGACCTATCTCGCTTAGTTTCAGGCTTTTCGGCAACATTCTCGGAGGTTTGATTATTCTGGAAATTATCTACGGACTGCCGGTGTTCGTCAGGTTCGCGATGCCGGCCGCCCTTCACGGCTGGTTCGATTTGTTCTCGGGAGGTCTCCAGGCGTTCGTGTTCACGGTATTGAGCATAACTTATATAAGTCTCCAGACGGCGGACGAGTAGGGGCGCGCATTGCGCGTCCGCGAAATTTGATACCGTAAATGCGCCGAGGTATAAAATAAATTTTGGACGGGCGATTAATAATCGCCCCTACGGTAAAAACGTCGGATTTGCCGTAAATTTATTCAAAAAATAAAATTATATAAAATATACAAAACACAGGAGGAATTTTTTCATGGAAGATGCATTGGGCTATGTACTGGGAATGTCTGCCATAGCGTCGAGTATTTCGGTTCTTGCGGGAATCGGCACGGGAATAGGGCAGGGGTTTGCGGCGGGTAAGGCCGCGGAAGCGGTCGGACGTCAGCCGGAGGCGAGGGGCGCGGTTTTGAGCACGATGATTGTCGGCTGCGCGGTCGCCGAAACGGCGGGGATTTACGGGCTTATCGTTTCGCTGCTGCTGCTGTTCGCGAACCCGTTCGTTCAGTATTTTATCTAGGAAATCCGGGGCGGATATTTAAGATTTAAGGCAAGGGGGAGTGGAAATTGCCTCATAAGATTTTTTCGGTTATGGCCGTCGCGACCGTGACGTTTCTTGTTTTAGCGATTGTCGCGGTGATATTCTCGTCGCTGGCCGACGGGACGATTACGGACGAAGGCAGTATTCTGCATTTCGACGCGGCTTTTATCGCGCAGCTCGCAATCCAGTGGTTCAACACGCTGCTGCTTACGTTCGTTTTGATGCGGGTTTTATATAATCCGGTCAGGCAGTTCATGCTGAACAGAACCGAACGCATACAAAGCGATATCGAGTCGGCGAAGAAGAGTAACCAGGACGCCCTCGATTCGAAGGCGAAATACGAAGCGATTCTCAAAGACGCGGACAGAGCCGCCGAAGAATACAGGAAAAAGAAGTACGAGCAGGCGGTAGAGGAACACGACAGGATTATATTCGAAGCGCAGGAACAGGCGAAGCACCTGCAAATTAAAGCCGAGCAGGAAATCAGGATACAGAGGGAAAACGCCGCGGACGAGGTCAGGCGGCAGATTATAGAAATCGCGACGATGATGGCGGCGCGTTTCGTCGAGCAGAGCGTCTCGGCGGACAGGAGCATACACGATAAATATATCGACGAGGCCCTGAAGAAAAAAGATTGGAGTGAGCAGTAATGGCGGGTACTAGTCTTATCGACAGATACGTTAAGGATTTGTTCGATTACGCCCTCGAAAATAATCAGCTCGAGAATTATCTGAAATACGCGGAGCTTATAATCAACAGGACGGATATAGATTTCGACGGGAACAGATACGTCCCGGACGAGATGTACGAGTTTCTCGGGATTCTGCCTCAGGGAGACGCAAATTCGGTCGTCTCGAAATTTTTCGACATGGCGTGCGGCAGGCTCGGGCTTCTGAGGGTGAAGATTTTTTCCGCGGCGCATCTCGATTTCGCGCAGGAAACGGCCGTGAAGGAAAGGTTGACCGAGATGTTCGGGCAGGACATAAGCCCGCCGGTTAAAATCATAGACAAATCGCTGATATGCGGTTTGAGGATATCGGTCGGGGAACATACGGTTATCGATAACACGGTGAAAACGGGGCTTTCGGAGATGAAAAAAAACGTATATAAGGAGGTGTATCTAAAATAATGCTTGTAGATACGTCTGAAATGAGTATAATAAAGGACGAGGTTCTTAGATTCAACCATACGCCGGCGGCGAGCGAGACCGGACGGGTGATTCAGGTAGGCGACGGTATCGCGAGGGCCAGGGGTTTGACTAACGTGATGAGCGGGGAGCTTCTCGAATTCGAAAACGGAACTATGGGGATTGCGATGAATCTTGAGGAAGACAACGTCGCCATAGTCATGCTCGGAGCGTCGGAAGGGATAAACGAGGGGAATTTTATAAAACGCACGGGAGAAATCGCGAGGGTCCCGGTCGGAGACGCTTTACTCGGCAGGGTCGTGGATTCCCTGGGGCAGCCGGTAGACAGGAACGGGCCGATTGCGTCGGGGAGTTTCAGGCCGATTGAGAGAATCGCCCCGGGGGTTCTCGCGAGGCGTAAAGTAAACGTGCCCCTGATGACGGGGATAAAGGCCGTGGACTCTATGGTGCCCATCGGCAGGGGGCAGAGGCAGCTGATTATCGGCGACAGGCAGACGGGTAAGACCGCGATTGCCGTCGATACTATAATAAATCAGAAGGGCAACGGGGTTTACTGCGTGTACGTCGCGATCGGGCAGAAGAACTCGACCGTCGCGAACATGGTCAACACATTGAGAAAATACGGGGCGATGGACTACACGACGGTCGTTTCGGCGAGCGCCGCGGACGTTCCCGCGATGCAGTATTTCGCGCCGTTTTCGGGCTGCGCAATCGCCGAAGAGTGGATGGAAAACGGTAAGGACGTTTTGATTATCTATGACGATTTGTCGAAACACGCGGTCGCGTACAGAAGCATGAGTCTATTGCTTCGCAGGCCTCCGGGCAGGGAAGCCTATCCGGGCGACGTGTTCTATTTACATTCGAGATTATTAGAGAGGGCGGGCAGACTCGAGGAGAAGTTCGGCGGGGGTTCTATAACCGCGTTTCCCATAATAGAGACGCAGGCGGGAAATATGTCCGCGTATATCCCGACGAACGTTATCAGTATTACGGACGGTCAGATATATCTTGAAACTGAAGCGTTCAACTCGGGAATCAGACCGGCGATTAATCCGGGGCTATCCGTTTCCCGCGTGGGAGGAGCGGCCCAGACGAAGGCTATGCGTAAAATCGCGGCGCCGTTGAGAACGGAGCTCGCGCAGTACAGGGAGCTTGCGTCGTTCGCGCAGTTTTCGGCGGATTTGGACAAAGACACGAGCGACAGACTTCATCACGGCGCGAGAATCGTCGAGGTGCTGAAGCAGGAGCAGTACGCTCCGTCCGCCCTCGAACATATGGTTTTGATTTTCTTCGCGGCGACTTCAAGATTTTTCACGGAAACCGAAGTCGAGGAGATATCGGAATATCAGAAGAAGATGATTAGATTTTTCGAGAGGAACAATCAGGACGTACTCGACGAAATAAGAGAGAAAAAAGATATATCGCCCGAGCTTGAAGCTAAAATAAGGGAGACTCTGGAAAAATTCAAGAGCGAGGTGTAGATAATTATGGAAACTATGCGCGATATAAAAATCAGGCTCAAAAGTATCGACAGCACGAGGCAAATCACGCAGTCTATGCGTTTGATTTCAAACAGGAAAGTCCAGAAAATGAAACGGCGCATGGAAGAAAACCGGCAGTATCTGGAAGAGTCTGTGAGAATCGTGGACGGTATTTTAAGCGGTCCGCGGTTCGATTTAAAGAATCACGTCTATATAAATCCGGGAGCGAGACGAATCCCGGAGGGTTTGCCGGGTTCGGGCGGAGCGGTCGTGATTATAATTACCGGAGACAGAGGGCTTTGCGGCGGATATAACGCGAACGCGGAGAGAAAAGCGGCCGAACTCATGAAGGGCCTGGACGAGTCGGGTAAACCGGTACGGCTCATCGCGGTCGGCTCGAAGGGCGGGGATTATTTCAGGAGAAGGCAGAGAAATATTATTAAGGCGTATAAAGGCTTATCTGAAAACCCGTTCCACGAAGACGCGTATAATATTTGTAAAATAGTTGCGGATATGTATATAAAAGGCGAAACGAGCGAGGTCTATCTGGTTTATACGCAGTATAATTCTATGCTTACGCAAACGCCGAAGACTCTTAAACTTCTGCCGATAGAGCCGGGAGTTATAAGGGAAAAGCTTGAAGAAATAAAGGCGAAGCCGAAAAAATCAGAGAAATCGGACGGGAACGGGGACGGGGGGAGTCCCGGAGAGAAAATCCGGGCGATGAGTTACGACCCCGCGGAATCGGTGTTTTTCGAGTACGCGGCCGCGTCGTATATTTCGTCGGCTCTCTTCGGCGCGATGCTCGAATCGGCGACGTGCGAGCAGTGCGCGAGGCTTACCGGAATGGATTCGGCGGTCAAAAACTCCGAGAAAATCATAGATTCCCTGACTTTGCAGTATAACCAGATGCGTCAGGGGGCGATTACGCAGGAAATCGCCGAAATCGTCGGAGGCGCGAACGCCGTAAGCGAGTAATTATAAATATAATAATATAATAAATTATAAAAGGGATAATTTACATGGCTGAAAACACTAAAAATTCTGTGGGAAAAGTAACCCAGGTAATGGGCGCGGTTCTCGACGTCCGTTTTCCGGAGGGAAATATTCCCGCTCTTAATAGCGCCGTAAAAATAAACGTCGGCGAAGACGGGAAAATATTGATAGCCGAGGTCGCGCAGCAATTAGGAGGCAGTTCGGTGAGGTGCATCGCTATGGACTCTACCGACGGTCTCGTAAGGGGGGCGAGAGCCGAAGATTTGGGCTCGCCTATAACGGTTCCGGTGGGCGAGGCGGTTCTGGGGCGTATGTTCAACGTCCTGGGAGAGCCGATTGACGAGCAGAGCGCGCCGGAAAACGCGGAGCGCTGGTCCATACACAGAAAAATCCCCGGATTTGCCGAGCAGTCTTCGTCGACCGAACTTCTCGAAACGGGAATAAAAGCCGTCGATTTGCTCTGTCCGTATATAAAAGGCGGAAAAATCGGCTTGTTCGGCGGAGCGGGAGTGGGCAAGACGGTTTTAATTATGGAGCTCATACACAATATCGCGAGCGAGCACGGCGGATATTCCGTGTTTTCGGGAGTCGGCGAACGCACCAGGGAAGGCAACGATTTATATTACGAGATGAAAGAATCCGGGGTTATAGACAAGACCGCGCTGGTATTCGGGCAGATGAACGAACCTCCGGGAGCGAGAATGAGAGTCGCCCTGTCGGGTCTGACTATGGCCGAATATTTCAGGGACGTTCTGGAGAGAGACGTTTTATTGTTTATAGACAATATATTCAGGTTCGTTCAGGCGGGTTCTGAAGTCTCGGCGTTATTGGGAAGAATCCCCAGCGCGGTCGGATACCAGCCGACTCTCGCGACTGAAATGGGTTTGCTCCAGGAGAGAATCACTTCGACGGTTCACGGGTCTATAACGTCCGTTCAGGCGGTGTTCGTTCCCGCGGACGACTTTACCGACCCCGCGCCCGCGACGACCTTCGCGCATCTCGACGCGATTACTTCGCTCTCGAGAAGTATCGTCGAGCAGGGAATATATCCCGCAATCGACCCTCTCGATTCGAGCTCGCGCGCGCTTGACCCTCTCGTTATAGGCGGCCGCCATTATTCGGCCGCGAGAGGGGTTCAGGCTATGCTGCAAAGATACAAAGAGCTGCAGGATATCATCGCGATTCTGGGTCTCGACGAATTGTCCGAAAACGATAAGTTAATCGTGGGAAGGGCGAGAAAAATCCAGAGATTTTTGTCGCAGCCGTTTTTCGCGTCTGAAAATTTCACGGGAATCCCGGGAAAATACGTTACGCTGAACGAAACGCTCAGGGGTTTCGAGGAGATTATCAACGGCAAGCATGACGAAATCCCCGAATCGTGTTTCCTGTACGCCGGAACGATTGACGAAGTATTGGAAAAAGCTCTGAAAATCTCGAAATAATATATAATATAATTCAGGTGTTATGAATAAATTATGAATAATAACGCGAACACAGAGAATAATAACGCAGAAACAATAAGCAGAACGATTAGATTAAGGGTCCTTACCCCGATGCGCGAGGTTTATAATAAGCAGGTGCATATGTTTATTGCCCGAACCGTCGACGGGGATATAGGCGTTTTGTACGGACACGAACCGCGCGCGGCCGTCCTGACCGACTGGGCAGTCCGTATTTTCCCCGAGGGCCACGAAAAAAACCAGGGCGAGGAACTGCTGATGATTTTGGGCGGTATGCTGACCGTACGGGATAACGACGCGGTCATAGTTTCGGACGTCGCCGAATATCCCGATAAAATGCGGGAGCTGTTAAGCAAAATGCAGGCGGAGAGAGCGGAGAGTAAAATCATCGAGCAGTCGTCCGAACTGACGACTCAGCGAATAGAACTCGCCCTCAGGCGCGCGCTTATTAACAGAGGCGAGGTAAACGAGATAATAATTAATAGTTGATAATAGACCTCTTGCGAAATCACGTTATAATCACGTTATTATGTAGGGGCGGCCAATGGCCGTCCGTCTGAAAAACATTAATTTTACGTTGATTTTGCGGACGCGCAATGCGCGCCCCTACACACAATTTTTAATTTCGCAAAAGATTTAATTAATAAAAATAAATTCATGAGCGATTGGGAAAATCCGGATAACTGGGATAAATATAAGAATAAAGTTGAAAATAAAGACAAAGACAAAAATAAGGAACGGCGGCATACTCTCAGGGCGTTCGGGTTGTTTATGCAGCTTGGAATCAATATGGCGGCATGCGTTCTCGTCGGTTTTGCCGCGGGAAGATTTTTAGACGGTTTAACGGGGATTTTTCCCGCGCTTACTCTTATATTTTCGTTTTTGGGTTTAGGCGCGGCGCTGAAATTAATGTATGATATTGTAAAAGATTGGGATTGATTGGTTTATGGCTATGTTCAAATTATCACTAACGGCGAAAATCATGATAAAAGCCGCGGCGGTTATTTGCTTTGTCCTGATGCTCGCCGGGCTTATAGTTATAAGTTTTATTTATAGATTCGAAGATTATCTGCCGTTTGTAACGGGAGTCGTTTTGGGGTGTATATTAACGTCTGCGAAAATTATTATAATAGAGAAATCGGTCGGCAGAACGCTCGATATGGGAGAGGACGGGAAAGTCCGGGCGGGAGTAGCCGGAGGTTTCGACTACCTGGCGAGATTTATTCTCTCGGGTATATTGTTAGCGGCGGCGTTTATTTTTCCGGAAATAATAGGCAGGTTCGGCGCGATTATCGGGGTGTTGTCAATCCAGCCCGCGGCATACGCGGCGAATATAATTCTGCGTAAAATCCAGCCGGACAATACTGAAATGTATGTGAATTTAAACGATTTAGATGACGACGAGGAAGAGTAGGGCGCGGCTTCCATGCCGCGCCGCAAAATACCTCCGACATTGGATTAAAATCCCCGGCGCGCCGCAAAATACCGCCAATAATTGGATTAATCGCCAACGTTGGATTAAAATTCACGGCGCGGCATGGAAGCCGCGCCCTACGTTTGCAAAATTTTTACGTTAATCAACAGTATTTTTATATATCCCTGCCGCAGACTTCTGCGGCGATTTTCGCCCATTCGCGAAGTCTTTCGGGTTTGTTGCCGACGGTGCTCACGTCTTTTAGAATCAGCTCGCACGGATTGCCGTATTTCCCGGAGATTTCGCAGGCTTCCGTTAAATCTTTGCGGACAAGTTCGGGAAGCCACGCCGTGTCGCTCGATAAAAACGCGGGGTTCGGCTTACGCGAGAATACAAATCTGCCCGCCATCGCTTCGGAGCCCCTTTCCATGTTTACCCACGTACTCATCGAGATTTTTCTGACGTTCGGCAGTTTTGATATAATATCTATTTTTAAATCCAGGGGTTCGCAGCAGCCGTAATATCCCAGACCGAATCTTTCGTACCATTTTTTCTGGTAATAAATCTCAAATTCGTCGTGAACTTCGGGAGAGACCATAGAAAACAGCTGCGCCGCGCCCATCGTCCAGATATTTTTCGCCGAATATCTGAACTTTTCGAGTTCTTCTTCGCTTTCCCCGTTAAATCCGGGAAGCTCGTCGCAGTACGCTCCGGTACAGTGAATGTTCGGATTCCCGGCGTTTATAAGCCCGAGTTTCTCGTACCGGTCTAACTGACCCAAAAACAAACCGAACATTTTATCGAGTATTTTATGTATAAATTCCGGTCGGTCGAGTATGTCGTACATACATTCCTCTATGCCGTGCCACGTGCTTACGACGTCCCAGACGTGACCGTATTCGGCGTATACGCCGGTTTGATTTACCCGCATTATATCCCCGAATATATCTTCCGCGATTTCAAGCCGTCTTCTTGATTCTTCTTTGTTTTCAGAAATTTCCGGGGTTTTTATTTTCTCAATATCCTCTTCGTTCCGTAAAATATCTTTATAGTCGTGACTGTCCGCCGCCGTTCCGGCGTTTCCGGCTATTCTGTCTTCGATAATCTGCATACCGAATCCCGTATTGCTTACGGCTTTAGGTACTCTTATAATATTTTCCACGACCCTGTCGTCCTGAATATAACGCCATCTGTACAAAGTCTCGCGGAGCTGCCATTCAAAAGATTTCAGCAGCCAGTCGTCGCCGCAGACGCAGTCAAGCTCGCCGCCGTTATTCATCTCGCCCCAAGGCAGCTGGTCAATCATAAACATAGGCCTTACGGGTTTAAGGGAGTTTAAGCCTTTCCATGCCTTGAGCGTTTTGTCCTGAACGGGAAGAGCGCTGATTTCCGCGACTTCTTTCGCGAGAGAGCGCAGAATCTCCTTTTGTTTATTATAATCTGAATTTGAGCCTGAACCCGACATGATTATATCCTCCGGTTAATATATTAATATTTATTATATTTATTCGCAGAACGCAACGCTCCCGGCGCGCCGGGGGCGTTACGCCCTGCGATATATTTTGCGTTATATTTAATCTATTCGGCTTGTTCAGCCTCGATTTCAGCGTTAATATCAGCCTGAATCTCTTCTTTAATCTCTGTTTCTGTCTCCGCCTGAATCTCATCGGCAATTTCATCGGCTTCTTCTTCAACCTCAACTTCTTCTTCAGGTTCAAGAAGGGCGCGCATAGACAGAGCAACCTGTCGCGCTTCAGGATTTATAGCCGTGATTTTTACCTGGACTATATCGCCGATGTTCAAAATTTCAGCGGGTTTCGAAATCTTTCTGTTCACGATTTGCGATATGTGTATAAGCCCGTCCACTCCCGGAACTACTTCGGCGAACGCTCCGAACGGAGTCATGTTTAAAATTCTCGCGTCCACGACGTCTCCGACGCTCGTTTCGGCCGTGAACTTAGTCCACGGGTTGGCGTTCTCGTCTTTATACCCCAGGGCTATCCGTCTTCTTTCCATATCGAAGTCTTTTATATAAACCTCGATATTATCTCCCAGGCTTAAAACCTCGGACGGGTGTTTTACCCTGCTCCACGAAAGCTCCGTGATGTGAATCATGCCGTCGATACCGCCTATATCAACGAATACCCCGTAGTTTGCGATTGACTTTACGACGCCCTGATATTTCTTGCCCCGTTCGATTTCGGCCCAGACCTTGTCTTCGACCGCCCTTCTCGCTTCCGCCGACGCGTTCCTGATACTCGCTATAGCCCTGCGCTTGACCGGGTTTATATCGATAATCTTAACTTTTACTTTCCTGTCGACAAGCGTCTGCAGGTCCGTATCCTTCGACACGTCCGCGTGGGAAGCGGGAACGAACACCCTCGTCGAGTCTATCATAACTATTATGCCGCCGTTCACGACCTGTATGACCTTACCCTCGACTACCGTGCCCTCCTCGTACAGGTTAATCAGTTTGTCCCAGTTTTCGGACGAATCGATTCTTTTTTTGGATAAGAGAGCGATGCCTTCCTGGTCGTTCGTCTTTATAATCTGCGTTTCGATTTCGTCGCCGACTTTAAACATCTCCTTGAGGTCGGCCGAAGAATCGTCCGTGATTTCGTCGTACGAAAGCACGCCGGTGTATTTATATCCTATGTCGACGTGGATTTCCAGGTCCGAAATATGAGATATAATACCTTTGATTCTGTCGCCTCTGGTTCTGTGCTCGAACGTTTCGTTGAGCAGTTCCTCGAAGCTCTTCTCCCTTTCTTCTGAATTGTTTTCGCCGTTTACGTTTAAATTGTCTAAATTGTCCGTCATAATTTTTTTACCTCCATGATAATACTGTCGGGAGTCGATGCGCCCGCAGTTATACTAACTTTCACAAGCATCCTGATTTTTATTAAATTCCCCTGATTTTTAATATATTTAATGGCAGTTGCTCTGAAGTTTCGACAATAAAAGATTCTTTCGGGAATTTTCCCGGGTATATATAAACCTATCGTTTTTTACGGTCACTTACTATTATGCGTAGTTTGAACCAATATAATTAATCTATAACTGATTTTTTTATAATTTTTCGCGAAAATCTCCGGATATTATTTATTGAGCGTATCGTATTTTCTATAGTTTTCAAGTATTTCGCCGTAGATTTTCTGCGTAACTTCCCTGTATAATTCCATTTTGTTCTCGCTTTTCGTTTCTTCCGCGATTTTTTCAAGTTCTCCGAAAGATATATATTTGCCGAAAACGACTATATTTTTCTTAAACGCCCCGACTTTATAGCCTTTTGATATCACGGTCACCGGAAGTATCCCGGTTTTCGCCTTAAACGCGACCATCGCGACTCCGCTTTTCGGCGTTACGTTCTCGGGATGTATTCCCTTCGCTCTCGTTCCCTGAGGGTACATTCCCACGACCTCTCCGTTTTCGAGTATGCTTATAGTCGTCTTCACCGACGCCACGTCCGCCGCTTCCCTATGCACCGGATAAGCCCCGAACAATTTAACTAAAAAACTAAGCCCCGGGATTTTGAACAGCTCGGCTTTCGCCATATATCTAAGCGGACGGCGCATACACGCCCCGATTAAAATCGGGTCCCAGTTCGACGAATGGTTTATACACGCGACGTATCCGGTTTTGTCTAAACTGTCCGGATTATTCAA
>WRMA01000046.1 GCA_009777355.1 Oscillospiraceae bacterium
ATCACGCCGCGCATTTTTTCGAGATGGGAATAATATTATCGACGGGCTGTCTGCACGGTGAAAACGTCGGGGTCGGCAGTATTTTGTGCAGTAATTTATATCACAAATTCGCAGAATCAGAAAATATAAAATTTACTGAAAATTATAATATGGATATTGATTTAATAGAAAAATATTTCGGGGGAATATATAACGAGATAATAAGAGAGAACGCGCCGGGAAGCGTAAGTAAAGTAAGTAAAGAAAATTTCTATAATAATTTAGATAATATAAAAAACATTATTTTTGATATGCCTTCGGGAGAAGAACTGGCAGAGCTGCTGGGTATTCTTGACGGGCGTACTGATATCGGCGATATAGAGGCGTATAATTTAAAATGCGCCGAAAGCGAGATTGCGTATTTAGCGTTTAAGCTTGCGCCGTACATACGCGACAGGCTTACGCTGCTTAAATTAATGCGCTGTATTGAGTTTTAAATTTTAAATTTTTTTATAAAAGAGGGTGAACGGCATAAAAATTTATACTATAGACGACATAAAAAAATCTCTCGCGCCTGTTTTTAAAGAAAACGGCGTAAAGAGCGCGGTTTTATTCGGGTCTTACGCAAAGGGCTTTGCGGACGAGAACAGCGACGTAGATATTTTGGTTGACAGAGGAGAGCGGAATTTTGATATTATATATTTGAATGATTACGCCAGGCGGGCTCTGGGTGATAAAAAAGTCGATTTAGTCGATTTCAGAGACATGAAGAAAGATTCGGAAATCGCGTGTGAAATAAAAGAAACGGGAGTGCCGATATACGGCAGAACAAAAGGGTTTACAAAATCAGAAATATTAAAAAAACGGAGAAATATAAATATGTCTATGCAGGAATACAGAAGAAATAAAAATATAATTGTTATGCAAAAAATCATCGGGCATATTAACACAATAAAAGATTATGCAAAAGGCACAACAATCCAAGATTTTTTAGGCAGTAAGATGCTTAGGGAAGCCTGTGTATTTAATATATTTCAAATAGGGGAGCTTGCAAATAATTTCAGGGACGAATTTGTGAAAACCCACTCGCATCTTCCGCTTATAGAACTGCGCGGACTGAGAAACAGGATAGCGCACGGTTACGATACGGTAGACGCGGAAAAAATCGGGGATATAATCTATAACGATTTAGATAAATTCAAAGAGCAGTTACAGGAAATTATAAAAAACGGAGGGTGAGAATAAAAATGCTTGAAAATTTAAAAGAACTTCGCGAAGAAGTTTACGAAGCGAACATGATGTTAAAAGAACATAATCTCGTGATTTTTACGTGGGGAAACGTAAGCGGGATTGACAAAAACAGGGAGTATATCGTAATTAAGCCGTCGGGCGTGGATTATAATAAACTAACGCCCGGAAACATGGCCGTCGTTAATATGCAAGGCGAAGTAATAGACGGGGAGTTGAAGCCGTCGTCCGATACCGCGACGCATATAGAGTTATATAAGGCGTACGGAGAAATCGGCGGGGTTTGCCATACCCATTCGCTTTACGCGACGTCGTTCGCCCAGGCGTACTGGAACTCTGATAATATCGAGCCGTACGGCACGACCCACGCCGATTATTTCGACGGGGTTATCCCCTGCGCGAGAGCGATGAAGAAAAAAGAAATAGAGACCGATTACGAAAAGAACACCGGGCTTTTAATAGTCGAGACGCTGCAGAAATCAAAGAGAAGCCCTCTTGAAATGCCCGCCGTTTTAGTAAAATCCCACGGACCTTTTACGTTCGGAAGAAACGCGAAGGAATCTTCGGAACACGCCGTGATACTCGAAAACGTCGCGCATATGGCGTTCAACGCGAAAATTTTAAGCTATAAATCTATGCTCGGCGATTTCAGTATATCGAGAGAGCTGCTGCGCAGGCATTTCGACAGGAAGCACGGCGAGAACGCATATTACGGTCAGGGGGAAAATAAATAGTAAAACATAAAGCATAAAGGACAAAGATTTCATGACTGTAGTCGCGATTATTGCGGAATACAACCCGTTTCACAGCGGGCATTTATATCAAATCCGGAAAATTAGAGAAATTTTCCAGGATTCTGGTTCTGATTTAGTTATAATTTCTATTATGAGCGGAAGTTTGGTTCAGAGAGGAGAATTAGCCCTGTTTTCCAAGTATGACAGGGCGAAAACCGCCGTTGAGTCCGGTATTGATTTAATTCTCGAACTGCCGTCGGTCTATTCTAATTCTCCGGCGAATATTTTCGCGTTTTCAGCCGTTAATATAATAAATAAACTTTCGGGGGTAGATTATATATGCTTCGGCAGCGAATCGGGGGATATTAATATTCTTGATTCCGCCGCCGGAAAGATTATGAGTCCGGAGTTTGAACAGAAGCTGACAGAGACGATTAAAGCGAATAAAAATAAAGGCTATGCGAAAAATATATATGATTTGTTCGGTAAACTTTACGGGGAAGAAAAAGCGGCCGTCTTAAACGGCTCTAATAATATTCTCGCGATAGAATATTTAAAGGCTCTGAAAAAATTAGACTCGAAAATAAAGCCCCTGGCAATTAAGAGAACGGGAGCAGATTTCAAAAGCGCGGGTTATATCAGGGAGTTTATCGCCAACCCCCGTCCTACGGACACCCCCTTCACAGAAGGGGGCAGCGGTTTTGTTCTGAAGGATTTTATACCCGAAGAGGCGTATAAATTATCTCTCGAGTTGATTAATTCCGGGAAATTTACGCAAACCCGCAATTTGAGCTGCGCGATTATATCGCATTTAAACAGACTTGAAGTGCCTGAAATTGCGGGAATTGCGGATGTTTCAGCCGGAGACGCTTATAAAATAAAAAGACTTCTCGGCTTCGGCAACTGTTTCGACTATGATACTCTCGTAAAAAATCTTGCGGCGAAGCATATAAGCCGGTCTTCTGCGCGGCGTATGATTTTAAATATATTTTTCGGAATCACAAAAGAAATGCGTCTTACTCCTCCGGATTTTACGGCCGTCCTCGCGTTAAATCAAAAAGGCGGAAGATTTTTAAATAAAATCAAAAAGACGGCGAATATTAAAATCATAACGAAACCGTCCGTCATGATTAACGATAATAATAAAAATATCATCTATGAAAAAAATCTCTTCATAGACAATACTTTTAAACTTGCGCTATTTAACAAAGACGGGGAAACGGGAGAAATCAGACGGAAACCTTACAGATTAATATAAAATATAAAATTTTATTTCGACGTAAGCGTCGTCGTGTTCGTCGCCGAATCCCACGAAGAATCAAGTCCGAGTTTTGCCGCGAGATAAGCCGCGGGCAGATACGCCGTTCCGTTGTAAGTTATCGCCTGTTCGTCGAATACCTCTCCGTTGAGTATATATACCGGAGCGCCGAAAGTCGCGCTTATTGTTCTTCTGCCGGGATTTGCCTGCGGAACCGCGACGTTTACGGCTCCCCGAACCGGTCCCGCCCCGGTCGAAGTAAGCGTCGTCGTGTTCGTCGCCGAATCCCAGCTTACGCTCAGTCCCAGTTTTGCCGCGAGATAAGCGGCGGGCAGGTACGCCCTGTCGTTGTAGTTCATCGATTCGGCGGCAAGAGCTTCGCCGTTTAAAATATACTTAGTCGCGCCGAAATTCGCCGTTACGTTTCTCGTTACCGCAGGCGTATCAGGTCTGCACATAACTATGCCGGCCGACGTTTTTGTTAATATATAGTCAAAAGTTTTTGCGTAAGCCCCGTTTTTCACCTCGACTCTCAATTTATGATTTCCGGCGGCTATATTTCCCGTGTCTATAACTGCCGAATAGGGCAGGGTAACGGTTCTCGTGTGGAGACTGCCGTTCAGAAAATATTCTACGGCCGTCTGTTTTTCGTTCGGGAATACGGCATACGCCGACAAATTCAAAACGTCTGTTTTTTCGCCGAATTTATCAGCCGTAACGTAAGCCGTATTCGACGGGGTAAGATTTTTGTTTGCCGCGGGGTTCGCGTTTACGGCGTTGAAATATGCGTTTCTCGTCGCCTGATTACTTGATAATCTGTAAGAATAGTTGCTAATCGGCAGGTCGACGTCGAAATATACGGCGGCCTTTATTTGCGGGAACACCATGCTCGCGTATCTGTATATCTGGTTCATGTATTTCACCGCCGAATCGGTCAGGTCCATGCCGGTGTTTTTGATTGTATGCCCCGCCGCTCCCTCGGTTATTATAATCGGTCTCGACGAGCCGTATCTTTCGGCTATCTCTTTGAGCATAACTATCGGATTAGCGTATACGCCGTTGAAATAGAACGACTCGGAAAAGTCGTTTCTGGGGGTCGGGTCGTTAGCCGTGAAGAATTTCGACGAATAGAGCGAGACGCCGACCCAGTCGACGTATTCGTCTCCGGGATAAAAATCATGCATATCGGTATTCCATTCGGATATATTATTCGGGGCGAAAATCAACGCCGTATCGGGCGCGTGTTCTCTCGCGAGACGCGCTATTTTTAAATACGCCGCTTTATAATCCGCGGGATTGGGCAATTTCTTCCAGACGTTCATCTCGGCGAATATACGCAGCATAGTGGGCGATTTCATAGAGTTTATATATTTCAGGGTATCTATTATATGCCGGTCGTACGACGAACCCGCAACCTTGCCTAACCCGTCCGCTTCTTCGAACAGATTCCACGCGAAGTGTATAATTCTGTTATTCGCGTCGTCGTAGGGTCTGATAAACCAGTCGAAGCTCTCGAAATTTTCAGTACCGAAGAGAGCGTAGAAAGATATTATGCCTTCGTTCTCGTTCAGGGGGATTTTATCCGAATCTTCTTTATTCGCGACCCTGCCGATATATATGCCGTTTCTCGGCTCGAGTTTCCGGTTAAAATACGGGACGTCCGATATATTTTTCGTTTCGGCGTATATATTGACGTTCAAATCGAGGCTGAGAAGTTTCGCTTTGCCGCCTTTAACCCTGTCGTCCCATTCGAGATATCCCGCGGCGTCAATATCAAGTTTAAGATACTCGACGGCTTTTTCGTAATTTTCGAGTTCCTGATATACTTTAATCATTTCGGTATAGACCGCCGCCCTGTTGCCCATAACGTAACGGTCGGGCTCGTTTCTCAAAGACTGCAGAACGGTTTCGCCGTGTTTTATTATATCGTTTTTGGCGCCGTTTCTTACGGCTTCGTTAAAAGGCGCGACGGACGACCAGTACGCCGCGGGGTATCTGTAGTCTCCCGCCAGATAATCGTCCGCGGAGACAGAGCTTAAAGCTCCGCAGAGACACGCGAAAGCCATCGATAAAACTATCGCAAAAGACATAAATCTTATTTTTCGCAATTTAATCGGCATAAATAATTTCTCCCGTATTTTAAATTAATTTTATTTATTTTATTATATAACAAAAAAACTATAATGTCAATCACAAAATTATAGAAACGAAAAAATCCGGCGAACGTTTTAATTTTGCCTTCCCCGGATTTTTTAATATTTAATCTTATATGTTTATAATAATTTTATTTTATCTCCATCTCCAGTTCGGGCGGCGTCTGCCGAATAACTCCTGAAGGAATAAAATCCTGAAAATATCAGACAGAGCTCCCCTGTCGTAATTTCTCCAGCCTCCGGCATAATAACCGCCGGGTCTGTAGCCGCCGCGTATATGGCCGGGTCCGCCTCTTCTGCCGTAGCCGGCTATCGTCTGTACCGCTTCTCCGTCTTCTCCCGTTTCAGTCATAGCCTCGCCCGACGTTCTCATGTCCTGCATTTCATGCATTTCCTGCATATCCGTTTCGTTTACTCCGTAATTATTATCATACGGGTAAACGTGACGAATCGGATTTCTGTTTACCCCCGAACGCGCCATCGCGTCTTCGACCATTTGATTCAGCATATCTTCGCTTAAGTAGATTTCACCGTTGTTTCTTTGTTCCATATCCCTTAATATCTGTTCGACTACGGGATAGAACTTATCGTGAACCTCGGGGTACATGAACTGTCCTATATACTGTTCCGCGACCGCGGGGGTCATCGGCGGCATATTATTACTATTTGCCATAGGCGGCATATTTCTGTAGTTTATATTATTTTGATTATATCCTCTGTTAATATTCATTATTTTACATATCTCTCTTATTATTTATATTATTTTTTATTTTTATTTTTTGCGCAATTCGCGGCCGGGCATGGAAACCCGCCCCTACTGTTATGATATGCGGGCGGCAATAATCTTGATATTCTATGCGTAAATCCGCTCGTTATCTCGCAGATAATATTTGCGAAATCATGACTGTCATATTTTTTTCCCGTAATTATTTTCAGCGACGACGCAATATTTTTTATATCGTCGGGAAAATCCGCCGTTTCGCCGTTTATGTTTAAGCCTATGCCGACAATTACCGATGAAATCAAATTATTTTCATGGTTAATTACAGTCTCGGTTAAAATACCGCATAATTTTACGAAGCCGCCGTCCGTTTCATATATTAAATCGTTGGGAGGTTTAATCTCTAATTTTACGCCGAATAATTTTCCGACGGCTTCTCTTACGGACACAGCGGCCGTAACCGGCAGAGAAGCCGCGTCGTTTATGTTTATATCAGAGTTTATTTTCAGCGTAAAATATACGCCTTTGTTTTTCGGGGAGGCGAAAGTTTTGCCGTAAGTTCCCCTGCCTGCGGTCTGTTCTCCCGCGGCGACGAGAAGATTTTCCCCGCCTTTATATTTTTTCGCGAAATTATTAGTCGAGTCCACAGAGGCTTTATATATAATTTTATATTCTAAATTCAGATTTTTTTCTTTAAGACAGGCTTCTATTTCTTGTTTATTCATAAATTATGCCAAAAATCCCCTTGAAATTTTAAAAATTTTATATTATAATATATTTTAGACGTAAATTATAAAAATAATATAAATAAATTTTTAAAATTAAAAGGAGAAAAAATTATTATGAACCTATCGTCAAAAATTAAATTAAACAACGGCGTTGAAATGCCGGTTCTCGGTCTCGGGGTGTTTAAATCGCAGGAAGGCGACGAAGCGTACAACGCGGTAAGATACGCAATCGACGCGGGTTACAAGCATATCGACACCGCGGCGGTTTACAGAAACGAGTTAAGCGTCGGAAAAGCCGTTAAAGACAGCGGTATAAAACGCGAAGATATTTTTATCACGACGAAACTCTGGAACGAGGATATGCGCCAAAACAATCAGGAACAGGCGTTCGAAGACAGTCTGGAACGCCTGGGTATCGGCTACGTCGATTTATATCTTATTCACTGGCCCGTTAAAGGCAAATACGTCGAATCGTGGAAAGTTCTCGAGAAAATATATAAATCGGGCAGGGCGAAAGCCGTCGGCGTGAGTAATTTTCATATTCATCATCTCGAAGATATTTTCGCCGCCTCCGATTTAATACCCGCGGTAAACCAAGTCGAGTGCCACCCGTGGCTGTCTCAGACCGAACTCGCGGACTACTGCAAAGGCAAAGGCATATTATTCGAGCCGTGGAGTCCTCTCGGAGCGGGCGCGCTAATCGAAAACGAAGTCTTAAAGGCAATCGCCGCAAAATATAATAAATCCACGGCGCAGCTTATGCTCAAATGGGGGATTCAGAGAGGTTTCGTACAGATACCCAAATCAGTCAAAAAAGACAGAATAATCGAAAACTCGCAGATTTTCGATTTTGTCATATCAGACGAAGACATGGCTGAAATCTTTAAGTTAAACATAAATAAAAGAGTCGGCGCGGACCCCGAGAACTTCACGTTTTAGAATCTGCGCGGGCGATTGATAATCGCCCCTACGACAAATGATTATAATGAAATTAAAAAAACGGAGGGAAATTTTATGCCTAAACTATTTTATCAGGGGCACGGCAGTTTCAGACTGACCGCGGACGACGGGAGAGTTATTTACGTCGACCCGTACGCGGGCGGGGGTTACGATATGCCCGCCGATATTATTCTCGTCTCGCATCAGCACGGAGACCATAACCAAACGCAGTTATGCGCGAAAAAACCAAACTGCAAAATCATTTCGAACGCCGAAGCTCTGGAGGGAGGAAAGCATAATAGTTTCGACGTCGGCGGCGTTATGATTCAAGCCGTCGAAGCGTATAATAAAAACCACAAGCCAGAGGAATGCGTCGGCTTTATTATCACGCTCGACGGGGTTAAAATTTACGCCTGCGGGGATACTTCAAAGACTGAACAGATGAAAACTTTCGCGGCTATGAATCTCGATTACGCCGTACTCTGCGGCGACGGCGTATACATCATGAACCCCGAAGAAGCCGCGGAGTGCGCGAAGTTAATCGGCGCGAAACATAACATACTCGTCCACGTCAAGCCGAAAGAGCTATTCGACCGTGAAATCGCCGAGGCATGGGATGCGCCGAATAAAATTATAATTGAACCGGACGGGGAGATAAGTCTTTTTTCAGGGCGCGCAAATAAAGCCCATGACTGCCCCTGTACCCGGAAAGGAGAATGTCAGGCTCACGGAGACTGCTTCGCGTGCGTTGCGAATCACCGCAAAGGCGGCTACGTTCCGGCTTGCTTCCGGCAGGAAAAATTTCTGTCGGACCTTAAAGAAAGGCTCGCTCAATAATCCCGTACATACAAGCGCGAGTTCCCAAAGGGGGCGGAGTTTATCTCCGCCCCCGGGCAAATATTCATTTCGTCCGCATATTTCCGTCATATAATCTATACAGAGAAAAAGCGAACATATTCAGCATATAAATCAAAATCCCGGATTCTCTTATTATTTCAATCAAAATAATATCAAAAACTCCCGCGTCCGGAGCGATTTGCAGATATTCCGGGTTAGGCATAAAGAAAAATACCAGCCCGAACAAGATTAAATTAGCCGGAATAAAAATCAAGCCCGGTTTTGTTTTTGCCTGATTATAAAAATATATCAGAAAAATCACGGAACAGCACAAAATCAGTCTGTAGACGGGCTGATTATCCCACAAATTTATAACGGACTCGGCAAATATAGAATGTTCGGCATACGCGGCGTACTGAATTTTGACGAAAAATAAGATTTCGGCGAAAAAATACAGGAAAATCCCGGCGAACCAAGCTTTAACTATAAAATCCGCGCCGGATTTTTTCGTTATATATATCCCCGTAACGACGCATATAATAAAACTGTACCCCATATAGACATACGAACTCCACGCGGGAAAATCATAATATACGGCCTGTATAAAAAAACAGCTCACGGCAATCAAAAACTGAAGAAATATAATAACCGGCGCGAGAAATAACAGATTATATTGGTTCGCAAAAATTTTTTTCATGGTTTGTCTCCGATAATAAATATATCAAACGAATCCGGCTCGATTTCCGTTATGTTTTCTCCCGATAAAAGAGACTCGCCGAAATCGGGCAAAACAAACGAACTCTCCGATAAATTTACGCATATATATATTTTTTCCCCGTCTTTTTCTCTCGCGTAGCAGAATAATCCGTCCTCTTCGAGTATCAGCCTGTACTCTCCGTCTGAAAATATATTTTTACTGCCGTTTCTTATTTTACAGATTTTTCTGTAAAAATTATTTATATCGCAATCTATATTTTCCCACGGGAAAAATCTTCGGTTAAACGGGTCGCCGTAACCTTCCATACCCGCTTCGTCGCCGTAATATATACACGGAATACCGGGAAGAGTCATCTGCATCAGAGCCGCGGCTTTAAGCAGAAACACCCCGTTTTCCCTCTCTTTTCGTGAAAGTTTCGATTCCGCCATCTTGTCTTTCGACTCTGTAAATTCTTCAGAACCCAACGCGGTCAATATACGCATCGTGTCGTGAGTTCCGACTATGTTCATAAGGCAGTCGATACTCTGTTTGGGATAATTATTCGTGATATTTTCCATTACTTCCCTCATAATCCGGGAGTTTTTCGTCCTCAAATAATTTATCAGCGCGTCTTTTAACGGGTAGTTCATAACGGAATCGAGCTGCCCTCCCAGAAGATAACGCCGTCTCTGACCGTACGCGATTTTATTCGTCGCGTCCTCCCAGACCTCCCCGATAATTATATTTTCTTCGGACGTTTCTTTTACGGCTTTGTTTATACCCCGCAACATTCTGTCGGATAATTCGTCCGCGACGTCGATTCTGTAACCCGCGACGCCTTTTTTGAGCCATTTTTCTATAATCCCGTTTACGCCGCAGATATACGCCCGAAACACGGGCTCGTCTTTTTTTATTGAGGGCAGACTTTTTATCCCCCACCAGGACTCGTAATCTTCCCTGTCGTTATCCCAGTCATTGAACGTAAACCAGCCGTAATACTTTGACTCTTTCGACTGATACGCCCCGGGATTATTTATATTTCTGCCTTTATTTTTATTATACCTGTCAAAATAAATACTGTCGTCGCCTACGTGATTAAAAACGCCGTCGAGTATTATTTTTATGCCTCTCGACTTCGCTTCTTCTATAAGCCTGCCGAACGTTTCGTCTCCGCCGAACATATCGTCCGTCTTTTCAAAATTACAGGTGTTATATTTATGATTGGAGTTCGCCTCAAAAACGGGGCATAAATAAATAATATCTATATTCAATTCTTTTAAATAATCCAGTTTTTCTATAATTCCGGGGAAACTGCCGCCGTAAATATCCTCGTTTCTGATTTCCCCGTCTTTACCGGGTTTATAAAACGGCGTTTCGCAGGTCGATTCGTGCATATATAACCCGTCTCTGACTTCCGGGGTAAAATTATCCGATTTCGCGAACCTGTCGACAAATATCTGATACATAATCCCGCCCTTGAAACTATCCGGCGTTTTATAATTTTTGTCATAGACGGTAATCTGTCTTTTGTCCGAATTAAAAACCCCGTCTTTATATTTAACTTCAAAACTATAGAAATACAGACCTTTCGAAACTTTAAGCCTGTAACTATAAACCCCGTTTAAATTCAAATCCCGGTTTACTTCATAAACTTTCGTCTGCGAATCGTCGTAAATAACAGTCAGATTTACGCTTTCGATTTCTTTTATTCTGTTTACGTCTATATTTATATACAAATCGACATAAGTATCTTCGGGGAGCGCTCCCTCAGGTTTCCGGTATATTTCATAATTTCCAGTCATAATATTAATTTTAATCCCGTTTAATTTACTGCGCGGCGGCTATAATCGCCGCGAAATCTTCGTGTTTGAGCGACGCGCCGCCGATTAGACCGCCGTCGACGTTTTCTTTTGACAGTAATTCTTTCGCGTTTGCCGCGTTCATCGACCCTCCGTACTGAATCGTCGTCGCTTCGGCTATGTCTTTATTATATAAATCTTCTATGACCCCGCGTATTATGCCGTTCACTCTGTTAGCTTCCTCCGCCGTGGCAGTTTTGCCCGTACCTATAGCCCAAACGGGTTCGTAAGCTATTATAACGTTTTTCATTTGTTCGGGAGCGACGTCTTTAAGGGCTATTTTAGTTTGCAGGGAAACTATTTCGGTCGTTATGCCGAGTTCCCTTTCGTCGAGAAGTTCCCCGACGCATACTATTGCTTTCAGTCCCGAGCCGATAATAGTTTTGAGCCGTTTATTTACAGAGAGGTTTATCTCTCCGAAAAACTGACGGCGTTCGCTGTGACCTATTATAACGTATTCAGTATTGAACGCTTTGAGCATATTTACGGAGGTTTCACCGGTAAAAGCTCCCGAGAGTTCCCAGTGGGCGTTCTGCGCGCCGAGTTTTATATTAGAATCTTTCAACGCTTCAGACACCGACTGCATATCTATATCGGGAACGCACACGACAATCCCGCAGTTATTTTGATTTTTGACAATCTCTTTGAGTTTATTAACAAAGCTTACTCCCTCTCCGGGGGTCATGTTCATTTTCCAGTTCCCTGCGATTACCGTTTTTCTTTTTGCTTTATTCATGATATTACATATCTCCTTTGTTTGTTTTTTATATATTATTTTAAATAAATAGCCTCGAGTTTTCTTACGTCTCTATATTATATCACAAAAAATTAGAGATTGCATGAATTTATAAAAAAAATTTTAAAATCCGGGAAAAAACTCTTGCAATATATTATTTTATGCGCTATAATACTATATGATATATAATAAAATTTAATAAAACAGAGGAGATGAATGTATAAAAATGCGCGGCAAATTTAACTGGTATGTTTTCCCCTATCCCGTTCTGGCTCTGGGATTTTATCTCGCCTTTGGTTTTTTACTTAACATATGGCATCCGACCTGGCTTATTTTCCTGACGATTCCCGTGTTTTATACTATAGTCGCAATGACCAACGCGAAGAATTTCAGGACAAAAGCCAATATATTCCCGTACCCCGTTCTGTGCCTGATATTATATCTCGCGCTGGGTTTCGACTACAGCCTGTGGCATCCCGCCTGGCTTCTGTTTCTAACGGTCCCGGTCTATTACATGATTGTCAACGCGGTTAAGCAATAACAAAAAGCAAAAAATCCGGCGGTAAATTCGCCGGTTTTTTTGATATATAATCTTATGCGTTACAAAAACAGATTCTCTGTTCGCTGGGTTTTCTGAAAGTGACCGACGTTTGATTTTCGTAATTGGATACGGCTAAATCCCCCTGCTTTATTATATCCATACCAATAAGGAAATCATCGCCGTACCCGTGCGGCATTTCGAATACAGTACAATCTTTCAATATAAATTCTTCAGAGAAATGAATATCGAAACAGTATCCCTGCAGCGGTATTTTATTATACGTCCTCATCGTATGTACAAATTCAGGCTTCAAAGATTTGATAAATTTTTTCGATATATGCGAATACGTAGAGCCCGTGTCTATAACCGCGGTTAATTCTTCGTTTCCGTTTTTAGTATGAACGTCTATATTAACGAGCAGTTCATCCGCTATCTCTCCATAATTATAAAAAATAGCTCCTTTATCTTCTTTACCCATTAATTTTACCCGTAATACGACGCGATTTGGCAATATTCAATTCATATTCGCACGGCTGAATAAGATATGCTCCGTCTTTATAATTTTCCTCCGCATAGTTACGGGCGTCATTAAAATCATTAAAAAATCCTGTAATTTTTTTCTTATATATAACCGCAAACTGACCCCTGTGTTCTTTTTCAAGCTCTTTGACTTGTTCCATAAAAAACCTAAAATTGCTTTCTCTCATTTTTTTTTCCTTTCGTTCATTTAATTTCAAAATTACAAACCTCCCAAATTTAATAAAATTATACGGATAGTTTATAATTTTTAATTTTATTTTCCTGTCGGTTTATGAGACTTTATAATTTTATGCGTTTTATATATGCCGCGGGCGGATATATAATCCGCCCCCGCAACAATTAATTATTTCTACCCCAGCTTCGCGGAGTTTACTTTTATTCCCGGCCCCATAGACGACGCGACCGTGCAGCTTCTTATATACGTTCCCTTTGCCGCCGCGGGCTTCGCCTTGATTACCGCGCCCACAAGCGCTTCGAAATTCTCTCTCAACTGCTCTTCCCCGAACGACGCTTTGCCAATCGGACAGTGTATTATATTAGTCTTATCGAGCCTGTATTCTATCTTACCCGCTTTCGCTTCCTGAACCGCTTTCGCTATATCCATTGTCACCGTTCCCGCCTTCGGGTTCGGCATTAATCCTTTCGGTCCCAAAACCCTTCCCAACCGTCCGATTACTCCCATCATGTCCGGGGTCGCGATTATAACGTCGTAATCGAACCAGTTCTCTTTCTGGATTTTCTCGACGAGCTCTTCAGCCCCTACGAAATCAGAGCCCGCGTCTTCCGCTTCTTTCGCTCTGTCGCCTTTCGCGAACACCAGAGTCCTGACCGTTTTTCCCGTGCCGTGCGGCAGAACGACCGCGCCTCTTACCTGCTGGTCGGCATGGCGCGAGTCCACTCCGAGTTTTAAATGCAGCTCTATCGTCTCGTCGAATTTCGCTTTCGCCGTCTCTTTCGTCAGGCTCATAGCCTCTTCGGGCTCATATAATCTCGTTTTATCAACTAACTCTGAAATCGCTTTGTATCTTTTGCCTCTTTTAGCCATTTTAATATTACCTCCCAATTTATTTCATTTATAACAAACTTAAAACTATTAACTCTAAATCACTCGTCCGCGACCTCGACTCCCATGCTGCGGGCTGTTCCCGCAATCATAGACATCGCGGTCTCCAGACTGGCCGCGTTCAAGTCCGGCTTTTTAATCTCGGCGATTTTTTTGATTTGCTCTTTCGTGATTTTCGCGACTTTTTCTTTGTTAGGAACACCCGAGCCGCTTTCTATATTGCACGCTTTCTTTATTAAAACGGCGGCGGGGGGAGTTTTTGTTATAAACGAAAACGAGCGGTCGGCGTAGACCGTTATCACGACGGGTATAATCAGACCTATGTCGTTTTTTGTTCTTTCGTTAAATTCTTTGGTAAAATTTATGATGCTCACGCCGTGCTGACCGAGAGCCGGTCCTATCGGCGGCTGCGGGGTCGCTTTCCCCGCGGGTATCTGAAGTTTTATATAGCCTGTGATTTTCTTTGCCATTTTAAGTTTCCTCCCGTGTGGTTTTAAATTTTATTCGGGGCAATTAAATAAAATTTTCGCCCCTCCCACTTATGAATTTATGAATCGCTTTTTGTAGGGGCGCGCATTGCGCGTCCGCGAAACCAACGCGATTTTGACGTTTTTTCAGACGGACGGCCAATGACCGCCCCTACTATTAATTGTCTTTAATCGCTGAAACCGACTGGACGTCCAGTTCAATCGACGTTTCTCTTCCGGTCATCAAAATCTTTAGTTTTACTGTTTTCTTGTCCGAACTTATCGACTCGACCACGCCTATAAAGCCTTTTAACGCCGTGTCGATAATCTTCACGCTGTCGCCGGCTTCGAAATCTATGTCCGCGGCGACGACCGGGTCGATTTCAAATTTCTGGATTTCTTCCTCGGTCAGGGCGACCGGTCTCGAACCCGGACCGACGAACGCCGTAACCCCCCTGATATTCCTCACGACGTGCCAGCTCTCGTCGGTCATCTTCATCTTAACCAGAACATAACTCGGGAATAGTTTTCGCTCAACTTCTTTCGTCTTCTTCTTGCCCTTGTCTTCGCCGGACGTTTCAACGACAGTTTCAAACGGAATCCTGACGCCCTGTATCAGGAGTTCTAACTTGCGGTTTTCAACTATTTTTTCAAGATTCGTCGCGACTTTGTTCTCATATCCGGAATACGTGTGAATCACATACCATTTTGCTGTTTCGCCCATTTTGTCCATTTCGTCATACTCCTTTAATCAAATCCCTGATTTTACCGAGAAGACTTATTGCCCCCGTACCGAAAGCCAAGTCCAAAAGACCGACTATCGCCGCGATAAAAGCAATAGCAATCAAAACGACGCCGGTATTCTGGATAATCTGCGGTCTTGTAGGCCAGACGATTTTTTTCATTTCACTTCTGTAATCCCTGAAAAATTTCTTAATTCTGGCGCCGAGTTTCATTTTTTCTTTGCCTGATTTGTCTGTTTTGACAACTTTCGCATT
>WRMA01000047.1 GCA_009777355.1 Oscillospiraceae bacterium
CGAGAATCAGGGCAATCGCGAAAGTCAATCCGTCGGTCGTGTGCATCGAAGTCGAGACTGAGGTATCGGGATATATGTCGCCTTTCGGCAGAAGAACTTCGCCGTATATACAGCAGGGTATCGGCACGGGATTCATAGTTAGTCCGGACGGATATATAGCCACCAATTATCATGTCGTGAGTAATTCGGACAAAATAACCGTTACGCTTTTCAGCGGTGAAAAATACGTGGCCGAACTAATCGGCGGAAACGAACCGGAAGACCTTGCGATACTTAAAATAAACGCCGCGAACCTTACGGCGGCCGAACTCGGCGATTCCGACGCTCTCGTCCAGGGTCAGGACGTCGTCGCAATCGGCACCCCCGCGGGTATAGAGTTCGCGTGGACGGCGACTAAAGGCATGGTTTCTTCCGTAAGCAGGGTCGTCGACGTAAACGGTCAGAGAACGATGACGGTTATTCAGACAGACGCTTCGATTAATCCGGGAAACTCGGGAGGCCCGCTGATAAATATGCGCGGTCAGGTTATCGGCATAAACTCTATGAAACTCGCGTCCACCCAGTACGAGGGCATGGGATTCGCAATCCCGATAAATATAGCTATCCCCGCGTTCAACGAAATAATAGCGAATCCCGGAGAAATTATCGAATCCCCCTACGGCGGAGCCGAAGACCTGTCTGAAGTAAGCTTCGGACTGTCCGGAAGAACGGTCGACCCGGACAGGGCTGAATATTACAATATCCCCACCGGCTGGCAGATTTCGGGTATATCCGAAGACGGTCCGAGCTATAGTTCGGGATTGCAGTTAAGCGATATAATAATCGCTCTGGACGGCGAAACGGTCAGCTCCACAGAGGATATGTACGAGCTTAAATTAAAATACAGACCGGGAGACACGGTAACCGTTACGATTTACAGAAACGGCGACGTATACGATTTTGAGGTAACCCTCGCGCCTATGAGATAAAAATAAACTTCTTGCGAGATTAAAAATCAATATGTAGGGCGCGGCTTCCATGCCGCGCCGCCGAAACCAAATCGCAACGCATATTGGATAGATTCGCGGTCGGGCATGGAAGCCCGACCCTACTATTACCCCCTGTCGACGAACACAGGCTCTTCCTCTATTTTAAATTTGCCGTCTTTTCCGGGATGTTCCGCGTAATACGGGTCTATCATGTATTTCTTTACGTTGGCGTACGCTGCAAAGCACGTTATAAACGAGCAGTTTGAGATTAGAAAGAAAAACGGCAGGGTAATCCCGAGAGGTACGGAAATCCAGAAAACAAGAATACTCAAAATCAAAAGCGCGAGAATCCCCAAAACCGCCATGAAGTTTCTTTTTATTCCGAGAAGCGCGAGAATAAAAGAGTTTTTTATGAGTTTAACGGGAGAAAGCTTAAAAGTGATTAACAAGATATATAAATAAAAACGCATTATAAAATATATTACGCCCATAGAAAAAGTTATGAAAAATAAAATAGTGTAATCGATTCCCGCCGACGCCGTGAAATAATGCGCGGAAGAATATACCAGAAGTATTATAACCGCAAGGTCGGCTATGCCGAGAGTCACAGAGCCTATAAAATTCTTTTTGATTGTCCCGAAAAAATCATGCCATAAATAGGCGAACTCGCCCTTCGCGTACGCCCTTAAAATATAAGTCATGCCCGCGCTCGCCGGTCCGAAAGTCAAAAAAACGGTCAGGGTTATATAAAACAAAGCGTTCGTAACTCCGCTTCCGACCGCTACGCTCCCCTGCGTTCCGTAGATTCCCGTGAGGTTTGCCGTCGCCGGGGTCGGGAAACACAAATGCGCGCCGTAAACGGGCGCGTATAATATGTTCGACGGAGTCTGCGCCCTGTCGTCGAAAACCCCCGTATACGCGAGCATTCCGCATATAACCGGGGAAATCATCATCATAAATATAAGATTTAAAAAAATCAGATTCCAGAACTGATTTTTATAAACTATAAAAAAACTTTTTAGACTATATCTCTCTTTGTCCGTTATTTTTCTTTTCTTTACGCCTTTCCCGTCTTTGTTATACGCCGTAAACAAATTAAAAATAGATTTTCTCGACGTTTTGTCAATATTATTTTTACCGTTATTATTATTTTTATTTTTCGCCATATTTTATTTATCTCTCCGAAATTTTGAACTTTATTTATATTATAATTTATATTTAATTAATTATTATCCCTATCCGAAAAACGCATAGAACAAATGCATCGCGGCCGTTTGTATTATCGCCGCCATAGATATTAAAATCAGGAACAGGAAAAATCTCGACGAATAGACGGAAATATTTTTTAAAGACATATTGCTTCTAAAGCTGTCTCCGCTCTTAAACAAAAACGCCGCGAAGCTCATCGCCTCTCCGCACGCAAGAATAAAAAAGACCATTAAGAAGAGCCACAGTACGAAACTCGCGGCGCACGCCGCCAGGTGAAACAGGGTCGCCCCTCCCAGCATATACACGCCCGCCGCAAACCCTCCCGACAGTCCTCTGTAAAAGCAGAACGCGAAACACGCAAGCGGCGCGAAAACCGTTATTCCCGATAAATATATGCCGGAAAGAAAAATCAGATTCAGCGCGGCGGCGCCGAATATACGCGCGGTCATACCGCCCGCCGCCGAGCCGTTGAAATACGCGTCGGCCGAAAAGCACAAATCGACGGCTTCTTTCTGTTCGAGATTCTTTGCCAGAACCGCGCCGGTAAGCAGCCCCGTTATATATATAACCGCAAAAACGAGTATATAATATTTTCTGCCGGACAGATACCGCGTAAACCCGCTTATTTTCGTATTTTGAATTTCCGGCGTTTCTTTCTGTGTTTGCGCCCGCGTCTTTGATATATCCGAAATATCCGATATACCGGCAGTTTCCGACTGCGCGTTTCGTATGAACAAAATAACTCACCCGCATATAAAATTTATATAATATCCAATATTATTTTATTATTATATAAATCTATATGAAATCCGGAGTAAAATTATTCTTCCGTAATCTTTTCCTCTTTTTCTTTTTCTTTAACTCCGCCGTCGTCCGGAGCGGAATCTTTAGCCGGTTTATCTTTCCTGAATATTTTTTTAATGCTTTCGACCATAGACGGAGCTTTATCAACAATCTCGCTTATCGTTCCGACGATATCGCTGCTTCCCGAGGACGACGGGCAGTTTACGTTAATCAGGCTTACGCCGCCGTTTTCGTCGACGACCAGAAAAGCCGCGGGAGTCACCGTGAATCCCGAGCCTGTTCCTCCGCCGAAATTCGGCGGTCTTTCCGGCGTCGATTTTCCGCCGTAATCCATACCGCCGGACGCGAAACCTACCGATATTTTTGACACCGGTATTATCGTGCTCCCTCCCGTAACTTTTATGGGTTCTCCGACGACCGTGTTCGCGTCCGTCATTTTTTTGATATTCTCAAGAGCGGTCTCTATCATTTTCGTTAAGTTGCTGTCCGCCATTTTTTTACCCTCTCTCTTAATTTATTATAATTATATTTTTATACTTTTAATTTTAAATATCACAGATAAAAGCAATCCCAGTAAATTTATTAATCTCATGCTGAATTTTACGTCTATATTAAATTCCGGGTTGATTTTCGAAAAATCGGGTACTATTTTTATATTATCCGGTCTTTTATAGATTCTGAAATTCCGTTCCAAAATTTCGTTAAAGTAATGGGCCGACTGAATCGCCGAGCCGTAAATCAAAGCCGTTTTATGCGCTTCGTCCGAAGCGAGTACGGCGTCGATCTTATATATCCTGATTTTCAGGCGTTTTCTTAATTTCAGCCATATTACCGGCAGTATTTTTTTTGCCGCGTCAAAAATTTCCCGCAGTCCGTAGTTTTCTTTGATTTCCGATTCCTGTATTTCTCCGTCCGTTTTTTCCGGACTTAATTTCACCTGTTTTTGATTCTTTGTTCTTTTGATTTTTTCAGCTTTCTTTTTTTTAGTCTTTTTAAATTTTTCAGGAATTATATAAATTTTATAGAACCCTATTTTTGCGTAAATATTTATATTTTCTTCAGCCGAAGAGTCAAAAATCAGCCGAAGCGAACAGTTAAGCGAGAGAATAACCGCCAATAATACAAATATTCCGATTATAATATACAAAGCAATCATACAAATAATATCCCGAGTTTCACTTAATTATAATATTATATAACATTATTTCCAATATTTATATTTTTTATCAGCGCGGCAATGCAAAAACGGTTATTTTGTAATGCCTAGTCGTTTCAATAAATCCTCCTGCGCGACGTATTCGCCGTATCCGTCAGTATGACTTTTGATTTTTTCTATTAGGACAACGTCGTCTTCATCAGCGTCAACTTCTTCTATATCATCCCAAAATATTTGAAACTCTTGCCTTGCCGTCATGCTTATACCCTTTCTTTAGATAACTAATGAGGTTATTCTCTGCCCTCTTTCGCAAAGAGGGTGCCGTCCGCAGACGGCGGGTGTTTGCGTCTCCCCGTACGCAGCGTCAAATTCCACAAACACCCGTCGCGCGGGATTATATATAATTCCTCAAACTAAATCAACATCTCCGCGCGCCACCCTCTTTAAAAAAGAGGGCTTTCCGCGATGATTTTTACGTTTGTTCATAATTTGTTTACTCATTCAGAAACCGTATCAGTTATCCCCGTCCGCCGCTGCATTTATACTATTCTTGAATTTTTCTATATCCGGCAGCTTCGAGATATCAGACAGTCCGAACAGACTCAAAAATTTAAGCGTCGTTCCGTAAACGTACGGCTTTCCGGGTAAATCAAGCCTGCCTTTTTCTTCGATATATCCTCTCTCTATCAGACTTCCCAGCATATACGCGCAGTCTACTCCCCGCATTTGTTCGATATAATTTTTCGTGACGGGCTGGTTATACGCGACGACCGCGAGAATCTCCAGGGCCGATTTAGATAAACTGCGCGTCTGCCTCGCGTTTGACTTCAGGACTTTTTTTATAAAATCTATATATCCCGCTCTCGCGACCAGCTGTATATTATCTTCAAGTATAATAACCTCGAGACCGGTATTCTTCCCGTTGTAATTTCCCGCGAAATTAAATATTATATCTTTAAGCCCGCTTTTCTGCAATCCCAAATCTTCCGATATATCCAGAATATCCGAAAAGCTGACGGCGTCGCCCGCCGAAAACAATATTGACTCTATTATATTTTCGATTTCTTCTATATCTATGTCGGGGAAGTCCGTGTTATTATCGCTTCCCGCGATTTTTTCCTGTTCAAAGTAAATCGACATTCCAGTAAATTATCCCCCGTAATATTTATTCTGTTTATTCTCAGCAGTTCAAGAACGGCCGCAAAAGTCGCGACTATATCGTCCCGGTTTATTTTTTCGGAGCCGCCTTTCAGCAAATCCAGAAAGCCGAGGCTTTCGTATTTATACAGCCGCCTTATTACAGAAATCGTTTTTTCAGCCATCGTTATAATTTTTTTATGCGTCAGAATCTTTATGGATTCTATAGGCGGAGGCATATTACCCCTTTTCCTCGACGATATTTCCATTAATAATTTATATAAAACTATAGGATTTATTATCTCCGTATTAATTTCCCCGTTATTATCAGCTTCGTAAATAATATCAGAAGCCGCTTTTTCATATCTGTTTCTATATAAATCAAACTGCCCTGATAAATATTCGGCTATTTTTTTTATTTCCGAATACTCTAATAATATCTTCACGAGTTCATCTCTCGGGTCGTCCTCGTTTTCATCTTTCGGCAGAAGCAGTCTGCTTTTTATATACAACAATCTTGAAACCATATCTATAAACTCAGCCGCTATGTATAAATCAGCCTGTTCCATTATATAAATATAATCGAGATACTGTTCTAAAATAGACGAAATGGGTATGTCAAATATATCTATTTTGTTCTTTTCTATTAAGTTTAAAAGCAAATCGAGAGGTCCTTCGAATATTTCGAGTTTATATTCTATTTCAGCCAATTATTCTAACCTCCAAACAGGGCAAAAACCGGATTTAAAATAAAATTAATCACTGATAATATCCAGCCCGAAATCGTCTGCAAAATCCATATAAAGCTCAAATTTCTGTTTATTCTTCCCAGATTAAGCAGTAAAATCAAAATTATAAATCCGTAGCGTTCGATGTAATTATATCTATGCGCAAGATGAGGGGGAAGAAAATACGTCACTATTCTCGAACCGTCGAGCGGAGGAATAGGCAGCAGATTAAATACCGCAAAATAGATATTAAGCATAGCGAACAGATTGAAAAAACTCCACGCGCTGACAACAATACTAAAATAAAGCGCCGGATTAGCGTTGTAAAGCGCCGGGTTAGCGCCGCCCGTACTAAAAACAGAAGTATATATAGTCCTGTATATTATAACCCCCAGCATTGCCATAAGCAGATTCGAGACCGGTCCCGCGAGAGCAGATAATGCCATACCCGCCTTGGGATTTTTGAAATATCTCGTATCTATCGGCACGGGTTTCGCCCAGCCGAACCCGATAAACAAAATCATGAGCGTTCCCACGATATCCATGTGCTTCACCGGATTAAGAGTAAGCCTTCCCATCATTTTTGCCGTCGGGTCGCCCATTCTGTACGCGATATACCCGTGGGCGCACTCGTGAACCGTTATCGTTATCAAAAACACTATTATAAAAAACACGGCGTTTATTAACGCCTCCGCGCTTAATCCGTCGCTGAACAAATTGATTAGCAAATCCAAAACCTCTCTTTAATAATTATAAATATATATTAAGCATATCGAAATATTGCAGCGCTAAAATATAACTGTATTTCCCGAACCCTGAAATCTGACCTTCGCAAGCGTCCGCCAAAACTGATTTATGCCTGAACTCCTCGCGTCTGTAGAGATTAGACAAATGCGTTTCGATAACGGGAATATCTATTGATTTTACAGCGTCCCGTATGGCGTAACTATAGTGCGTAAACGCTCCGGCGTTTAATATTATACCCGAAACCCCGTTAATTTTCGCGTCCTGAATAAAATCTATTATCTCTCCCTCCGAGTTCGACTGCGCAAAATCAACGTCCCTAATATTTTTAAGAGACTTCGCCTTTTCTTTTATTTCTTTATTTATATCTTCAAGCGTTTCCTTTCCGTAATGTTCCGGCTCGCGTTTACCCAGCATATTCAAATTCGGTCCGTTTATAATCAGTATCTTCAAAGCAAATCCCTCTCCAATTTATTCGTTTTTTCTTTTGCTTACTTTTCTTTTTTCCGTAAAAAAGAAAAGTAAGTCTCTTTCATATACGACGCGTCGATATCCATAGTTCCGTCCGATTCGCATATTATATTCGGATACAATTTATTCTCCGCAAGAACTTTCGCAAGGGGCTCAAATTCCGGCCCGAAAATCTTATCCTCAAAAGTCAGATGCTTCCTCTCGCCTTTCTGCGTATATTCGATTTTTGAAAAATGACAGTGCATATACTTCGCTTTTTCGTCCGTCAGTTTCTCTCCGATTTTATCAAAAACTCTCAAATAATCCCCCGGAGTTTTAAATCTCTCGCTTTTTCCCCTCGCGTTCAGATGCCCGAAATCAACCGCCGGGTATAAAATCCCGTCGAGTCTGCACAACTCTATCACTTCGTCGAGAGTCCCGAGCTGGTTTTGCTTGCCCATAGTTTCAAGTCCGACCCTGACGCTCGTTTTGTTGTCCCTGTAAATAATATTCAATACCCTGTAAATAGTCGACTTCGCCCTGTCGAGGGCTCTTTCCCGCGTATATTTCCCGAGAGAGCCGCTGTGTATGACAAGCATATAGGCTCCCATTGCCGACGCCGAGTCGATGCTTCTTACGATATTGCTTATGCTCCTCGCTATTATATCGTCGTCTCCGCTCGCTATGGATATATAATACGGCGCGTGAAGAGAAAGCAGTATATTATTGGCGGCGGCTTCTTCCCCCGCGTTCTTCAAAGACGCAGGCCCGGCGTTCAGTCCGTTTCCCGCCTGATATTCATATGAATCTATGTTTTTTTCTTTCAGCCATTTAAATATACCGGCAGTTTCCTTATGACCTTCGTCATAAAAAGATTTGGGATTCCCTCCCGACCCGAACAAAGCCGACGTTCTCTTCTCTGTCATTATAACTTACCTTTAATTTTTACTTATTTATTCTCCTGTAATATCTTTTTATTATGGGCTTCTCGAGAAATCTCTTCAGCTTAAAGAACAAAGTCTCCACGGGTTCTATCGGCGTAACCGTCACCGACATTATCTTCGCCCTTTTCGCCGCCGCGACGTCCGTGAAAAGCTGGTCGCCGACGAGAACGGCTTCGTCCGGCTTCAGTTCCATGGCTCTAAGAGCCTCTCTTATATATTTTGCGAAAGGTTTTCCCGCGTTCGGATAAGACAAAAATCCCGGCTCCCCGAAGCCTTTCAGAAACGCGTCCACTCTTTGCTTCGTATTATTCGAAACGAAACAAATCTTAAAACCCGCGCCCGTCAATTTATTTATAAGCTCCGCGACGTTTTGCGTAGGTTCCTCCTGCCTGTAAGAGACGAGCGTGTTGTCTATGTCGAATATAACGCCTTTTATATTTTTTTTCCCGAGTTCGCCGAAATCAATATCGTAAACGCTGCCGAACATAATATCCGGGGTAAAAAAACCAAACAAATCAATCATACAAATCCCCGCAATGTTTTTATAATTAGCATTATATCACAAATTTTAATATATTTCAATAACTTATAAACTAATAATAAAAAAAATTGCGCCGTTTTTTTTTCGGCGCAACTCAAAAATCTTTATTAATCCTGCGTTTCTTTGCGAACCTGCTTGAACTCCCAGACTACGGTATCGCCGTCTTTTATCAAATCCCCGGGCTGAGCTTCGCTTCCGTTGACCGTACACGTCCAGTCGTAATAGTAATCTTTAATTTCGACATGGTCGTCGTCTTCTTCTTCCTGCTGTTCTCCGCCCTCTTCGTTTTCTTCGTCTTCTTCATACTCGTGTATGAAAAGTTCGCTTATGTGCGGACCTATCCTCTTTATCGCGCCTATGCCCGCGTCGTAATCAAACTCGACCTGGAGAACGTCGACGCACATCTTTCTCGTCGCGGCGAGAACCGTAAGCTCTCCCGGCAGCCCTTCGAGGACTACGCCGTCGAAACCCTCGTCGATTTCCGAACCCGTTATTTTTATATTATATTTGATTTCCGTTTCCGCGTCTTCCCCGCCTCCGCACGACGCCAGAGCGACCAGCGAAAAAATCATTGCGGCTACGAGCGCCGCGGATATAACGCCTCTTTTTGTTTTGTTCATACTTTTTACAAATACCTCCGTAAATTAATTTTTTTTTTGAAATTACTGATATTATAATGGATTTTTTGTATATTGTCAACAAAATCCCAAATTCTTCTCACAATATTTACATTTAATTTTTATTTACTTACTTTTTTTACGAAAAAAAAGTAAGACAAAAAAACGAACAGTTAGTTATAATATACCGGCGCGTCTCTTAAAGCGGCGTTAGCGGTTATATTAAACATGACCGCTCCCGCGACCTCGCCTCCCCTTTTCATATCTCTCAGGACGAAATATATATATCCGACGTTCTCTCCTCCCGACTTTCCAGATTTCTCTATAGTAAACGCATTCTCTTTCGGAAAATACGGATGCGTGTTCGCCGCCGCGTTCACGCTGCCCGCGGGCCACACCTCGCCGCCTACATAAGCGTACAGATACGCCTCGAGATAAAATCCCTGCGGTATTATATTCTGCTGTATGACAGACACGCTCACGTAAGTTCCCGCGTCCGATAACCTCGTGAATCTCGACTGCTCCCTCAATATCGTCTCGGCTTTTTCTTTTTTTAATATTCTGCTCCCGTCAACCGACGATACCGAGTAGTCACCGTCCGTTACCGCGCACAGCGCCGGCAGCGAACGTATGTCGGGATTGCGCATATCAAAATACATAACCGACGAGATAATCCTCGCAAGCTCGCTTCTTTTTAGATTGTCGTGCGGCTTAACCTCTCCCGCCGCGTTTCCCCTGACTATCCCGTTATAATAGCACCTCAGAAAAAACATCCTGTAATCTTCCGGTATGTCGCCGTAGTCGCTTATCATAGACTTGATACTCTCCAGTATATCCCTGTCGTATCCCCCTCCGGTTATGAACTCGTGTCCGTTCCCGCTTATATCGCTTTTGAGTAAATTGTTCGAATTTACTCTCCACCATTCTATTTCAAACGATTTCGATATGAATTTTATAATATCCGCCCTTTTAACCGGAGAATCCAAAACGGCCGCGGCTTCCTCGGATATATGCGCCGACCCCGAATCCGCGCGGCGCAGTTTATATCTTTCCATATCCGAATCGTCGAATATACCCATATCTATCATCGCCTGAATATATCCGGAATACCACAGTTCCGCTCCCTCGATATTGTTTCTCCGTTTCGATTCCCTGCTTATCTCGGCTAAACGGCCGTTGCCCAGATATCTGACAATCAGCGCGGCCGCTTCGCTCATTTTAACGTCGGCGTCGGGGTCGTAGGAATTTTCGCTTACGCCGTTTATTATGCCGTCTTCATATAGCTGCTTCACATAAATATAAAACCAGTCGCTCTGCACAACGTCTGTGAAATCGCTGATTTTCCTCGCGCTCTGCGCCGCGACCTGAACGGGCGCCGACATAAAACACATATGCGCCGTTATAATTACGGCGGTAAACGCCGCCGCAATCCTTACTCTCTGTTTTTTTCTCATCCGTATTTTTTCCCCGCTTTGATTTTAATAATTAGTTATCCGCGTTATTTTCGCCGTTATCTTCTCCGGCGGACGGTTCGGCCGCGTTTTGTCCGGGTTCGCTCCCGGCCCCGGGATTCTCAGTTTCAGGTTCTGGTTCAGTTTCGTTTCCGTTTCCGTTTCCGGTAGGTTCTTCGCCCGCCGGCTGAGTGTTACTTTCCGTCGGGGTTTGCCCGCCGTTAATATCTTCTCCGGGGTTTAAGTCCGAATCCGTCGTTTCGGGAGTCGGCCGCGTTTCTCTCGTCTCCGGAACGTCCGTAACCGGAGGAGGAGGAGGTTCGGTCGGTCTCGGACGGTTCTCCGCCGCCCACGTAAGGGTCGGGTTGTGCTCGACGCAGAAACTGTTCACCGGTCTGCCGACCCCGGAAGTTCCGGAGTAATAGCCTTCTTCGAGTAAATTATGATAAAACGGTCTGGACGCGCTCGACGGATATACGTAGTCCTCCCCGACGTCCCTGTATGTGTACTGGGCGTCGGCGGCGTAAGCGTTTTGAGGCCATTCTCTCGAGTCGTTCCGTATAAGAGATATATATTTTATATTGGCGGGGGGGCAGCCGGGTCCCGCCACCGCTCCGGTTACCTGGTCCCACGCGACCCTTACGTGACCGGTGCAAGGCTCTACCGGTTCGCTTCCCCTCGCATAGTATCCCGATTCTATCCTGGCCCCTCTCGGGTCAAGGGAGCAGTCCGGTCCGGGAGCCATTCCCGAATCCCTGCAGAACTGCGCCGTAATCACCGACGGGCTTTCTTCGAACCTTTTCGCGTTAGCGTAAAGTTCCCTGTGCGCCGTGTCCATAACGTAGTGGAAAAGCATCATCGGCGGGTTTCCCGCTCCCCTGTTCACCCCGAGATACTTGGGCTGGTCGTAACCGAACCAAACCCCGCAGACATAATACGGGGTGTAGCCGATAAACCATCTGTCGCAGTCGTCGTTCGTCGTTCCGGTCTTCCCCGCGACGTCGATTTTCCCCCTCATCTGAAGTCCCGACGCGGTCCCCGCCCTTACGACCTCGCTTAACAGCTTCGTCATTATAACCGCGGTCTCCTCGCTGATTACCGTTCTCTGGTCGGGCATATTGTCCAGAATAGTATTATTCCCCGAATCTTTCACTACGGTATAGGACCTGGGCTTCGAGTATATGCCTTTGTTCGCGAATATCATATAAGCGGCCGTCAAGTCGTAGACGCTTACCCCGGTCGTCAGCCCTCCCAGACTAAGCGGCGCTACGTCTATGTCCGACAAAACCCTTCCGTCGGGCCTTACCATTCGTTCGACGAGAGACTTTATATTTAAATCGTCGTGCATGAAACTGAAAGAATATTCGGGAGAGAGCATTTGCAGGACTTTTACCGCCGTCGTATTTTTCGAGTCTCTCATGGCGTGGGGCAGGGTTATATACCCGGAGTTCCCCTCCGGATAATTCGTGGGCCACATTCTCAGCCTGCCGCCGATATTCAGCTCCATTGCCGGGGAGTCGTCGAGGGGAGTTCCCCAGTTTATAATCCCCCTGTCGAGAGCGGGGGCGTAAACGGACACGGGTTTTATCGCCGAACCCGGCTGCCTCCACGAACCCGAAGCCCTGTTTAAGCCTCTCTGGACTTTGTCTCCCCTTCCCCCGATTATGCCTTTAAGCTCTCCGGTATACGGGTCGAGAACGACCATGGACGACTGGTATTTTATCGCCCCTTCGGACTGTTTCGGGAAAAATTCGTCGTTCGCGTACACGTGTTCCATGATGTCCTGAATCTCTTTGTCCATAGTGCTGTATATTTTCAGTCCTCCCGAGTAAATCATGTTCGACGCCATAGCCTTGGTATAGCTGTATTTCGCCATCAAATCGTCCGTAACGTCGTTTATGATTTGGTCGACGAAATAAGACTTGACGTGGTCGGCGAGAGTGTTTTCGGGACGGCTGATTAAAAGTTCCTTGTCATACGCCTCGTCAAATTCTTCCTGGGTTATCATGTCGTATTTGAGCATATTCTTAAGACATTCGTTACGGCGGTCTTTGTTACGGTACGGACGGTTCGGTCTTTCTATCGGGCTCATTGCCGTCGGAGACTGAACTATAGCGGCGATCGCGGCGCATTCCAGAAGATTCAGCTCGGTAACGTCTTTGTTGAAAAAGGTGTGCGCCGCCGCCTGAACCCCGTACGCCCCGCTGGATAAATTAACCGTGTTCAAATAAGTCTCGAGTATTTGCTCTTTGCTCGACGTGTTCTCGAGATACATCGCCCTGAACATCTCCTGGATTTTCCTCTGTATTCTTATATCGTCGTCTTCGGTCATCATTTTTACGAGCTGCTGGGTTATCGTCGAACCCCCGAACATACGCCCGTCGCTCGGCATTAAAAAATTCGCCGCCGCTCCGAGTGTCCTTCTCCAGTCGACTCCGTTGTGCGTAAAAAACCTGTGGTCCTCGAGGGCGAGAAACGCCTCTACAAGATAAGTTTTTTCTATTTCCCTGTATTTTACCCAAAGCCTGTTTTCAGAACCCCTCAAAGTATCCATTTCGACTTCGCGCCTGTTCGTCCCCGCCATCTTATCGCCGTAATCGTAATAGTAAATAACGGTCGTCAGGTCGACCTCGCTCGACATTGCCGCGAGCTCGTCTATTACGGGGTCTATATACTCGTTTATATACAGAACGAACGCTCCGGCGACTATTCCTCCGGTTATTATGCCGATAAGCAGCAGGGTAAGCGCGATATTCAGCATATACGACAATATTTTAAAATTGACGTAAAATATCATCGTCACCGCGTTTATAAATTTAGACGGCTGTTTTTTCTTAGTTTTCGATATATTGTCTTTTTTATTCAACTCGTTTTCTTTTTTTTCGTTTATTTTACCGCCGGATTTATCGTTATTACCGTTCATTTTTTTGTTTCCCCCTTCTATCGCGGTATTTTTTATAATGATATCCCCAATTTTTGAATACGGCGTGAATTTTTGGCAATAATATAGTTAATCATCTTTTAAAAATATATAAAAACACACGGAGGCCGGCCGAAATATATGCCGAATAAACTTAACATAATAAATATAGGACAGATTTTATTCATATGCTTACTGCTGGCGGTTATCTTTACGCAGACCTCGGGCATAATATCGAACCCGGGGTTAGCCGCGGACTCCGGCGAATCCGGCAAAGACGGCTATATCCGGGATATTCAGCCGGGAATAACCGGCCAAAACGCGCCCGGCGTTCCGGAGCGGAAACCCGAAGCTTCGGGAGAACCCGAAAAGCTTCCCGGAATAAACGCCGGCGCCCTGACCGATTTCCCCGCGCCGGAGGCTATATTTATACTCGGCGAGGAAAACGGCAGACTTGCGGTTCTCGGTCCGGACGGCGAGTCCGTCTACGAGATTTTCGACGTCTATATAAGCACCCTGCCCGAATACGACAGGGAACTTCTGCAAACCGGGATAAAAATAACGACCGCCGAAGAACTGCGTTCACTTCTCGAAGACTATACGAGTTAGATTTATTATATTATATTTGCTTTTATCTTTATTTTTTCATATTTATCTCCGTAAAGGGAAAACAAAAGTCGTTTAACGGCCGCTGTTTTCCTTTTATTATTTTATTATTCTGTTATTTTATTATTTTTATAATATATATTTTACGATAAATTTTTGACTTTTATTTGACTTTTTTATTAATATACGCGCATATATTTTTATTATTTGTAAAATATATAAAAAACTCTTGACATAAATCCCGGTTTTGTGATATAATAGTCTCTGCCGCTTGCGTAAGGCTCTTTAAAAATATTTTGTGAATATATAAAATATTGCCTTTAAGCGCAGCGAGTCTTAAAAGAAAGAGAGGTGCTTTTCGTGTTTGCAGTAGTTCAGATAGGCGGGAAGCAGTACAAAGTACAGGAAGGCGACGTAATCTTCGCTGAAAAATTAAACTGCGAAGAAGGCGGAACCGTCGTTTTTGAGGACGTTTTCGCAGTCTCAAAACCGGACGGGGAATTTGCGGCCGGCGCTCCGAAGCTCGAGGGAGCGTCCGTGAGCGCAGAAATAATCAAGCATGGCAAAGACAAAAAAATCTACGTCATGACTTACAAATCGAAGAAAAACCAGAAGCGCAAACTCGGTCACAGACAGCCGCATACAAAAATACAAATCCAAAAAATAAACTATTAACTATTAATTATTAACTGTTTTTAACAGGGAGGTGCGACAGGATGGCTCATAAGAAGGGCGTCGGCTCGACGAAAAACGGACGGGATTCGGAATCTAAGCGGCTCGGAGTTAAAAGAGCGGACGGGCAGGCTGTGATTTCAGGCAATATTTTAGTGCGTCAGAGGGGTACGAAAATACATCCCGGAACAAACGTAAGACGCGGTTCGGACGATACTCTCTTCGCGGTTGCGGACGGCAGGGTCAAGTTTGAATTTTTCAAAAAGGGCAAAAAATGCGTTAGCGTGTA
>WRMA01000048.1 GCA_009777355.1 Oscillospiraceae bacterium
GGGGCAACCGCGATGTTATTGCGGACGAAGAAACAGGTGAAGAAATCAACGACGCAGTATACAGGCGCAATTCTATCGTTGAAGATAAATATAACGTGAGAATCACCGCCGTTCAGCTTGAATTGCACCAGATTCAGGGCAGTTTGAGAAATTCTGTATTATCAAGCGATTTCGCATATGACCTTGTTATGCCTAACTTTGAAATAGGTCTTTCTTCTGCGCAAGCGGGGCTTGTCGCGGATATGGCGCAGTCTGCGCCGCTTGACCTTTCGAATCCGTGGTGGAACCGGAGAATGATAAACGAAACGGGATACCAGGGCAAAGTCTTTTACGCAATCGGCGACGTCGGGATAATGGCTAACGACGCCACCTGGATTTTGATGTTCAACAAAAGCCTGCACAGGGATTTGGGTCTCGAAAATATCTATCAGATGGTCAGGGACGGCGAATGGACGATGGACAAATTTTCGGAAATGAGCAGAGACGTTTCAAGGGATTTGAACGGCGACGGACTGATGGACGAAAACGATATGTACGGAATAGCCACGTCGGACTGGACGGCGTTCGCTTTGTTATACGGTTCGGATATTAAAATTACTGAAAAAGACGCCGCGGGAGTGCCTCAGCTTTCTGTCAATACCCTGAGAACTCCCGCAATCCTTGAAAAAATAATAACGGTAATGGCCCGCGGCAACGACGTCGCGTTCGATTTCCACGATTCAAGATGGGCGGGCAGGGCGACGCTTCCCCATATTATGGCTCAGGAAATATTTGAGGACGGCCGCGCGCTGTTCTACGGCGAGGTTATGCAGTGCGTTATAAGACTGCGCGCGATGGAAACGGAATTCGGCGTCATTCCGTTTCCTAAATTCGACGAATATCAGGAACGGCACGCGCACGTCATACTCGGGAATCCCGCGTCCGTCGTGGCAATACCGAGCGTTGTCCGCGACGCGGAAATGTCGGCCGTTATCTTAGAGGAGCTTGCCTATCAGTCGATGCTGTATCTGACTCCCGCGTATTATGAAACCGCGCTGGAGGGGAAATTCCTGCGCGACGACGATTCGTCCGAAATGCTCGATATTATTCTTGCGAATCGCGTGTGCGACATAGGTTTTATAGGAAACGTCGGAAATTTAGCGACTGATTTTATAAATTTAGCGACCGGCGGCAGAAACGAGTTCGCGTCGACGTTTGAAAGGCGCGCGGATGCGGCGCAGAAAGCCCTTGACAGAATTATCGGAAATTTGGCCGAACAATAAATAATAAATAATAAATAATAAAAAACGGAAACGAGGTAAAAAATGACTTCAAAACAGCGCGTTATGCGCGGCTTCGACCGCGTTAAAGCCGACCGCGTGCCAATAAATTATTGCGCGAATGCGGGAATCGACGCAAGGCTGAAAGCACATTTCGGTCTTCGGCCCGAGGATAATACGGGTTTATTGGACGCTCTCAATGTGGATTTTCGTCCGGTGAGCCCCGCATATACCGGAAAAGTTCTTCACGAGAATATCCCCGGCAGAAGAATAGACCCGTTGTGGGGAATTCATATGCGCTGGATAGAACATTCGTCCGGAGGATATTGGGATTACTGCGATTTCCCCCTTGAGTTCGCTTCGGAGGAGGAAATCGCGGAATGGAAAATGCCGTCGCCCGACGATTTTGACTACGAAGGTCTATCTGCGCAAATCAATCGTTATAAAGATTACGCGAAGCCTTTTAATTGCTACGGCGACCTGATAAATACAAACGGAATGCTCCGTGGAATGGAGCAGACCCTCGTCGATATTATAACTGACGACCCCGCGGGCTTGCTGTTAGCAAAACGCCGTTTCGATTTTCACATAGCGCAGCTTGACAGGGTGTTGCATCATGCGAAAGGCGGAGTGGATTTTGTATGGTTCGGGGAAGATTTGGGAACTCAGGACAGACAGATGATTTCGATGGACGTATTTCGGCGCAATATAAAACCGTGGTATAAAAAAATGCTCGACGTATGCGAATCATATAATATCCCGGCGATTATGCACACTTGCGGCTCGTCGAGCTGGGCTTATGAGGAACTTATTGAAATCGGCGTTAAAGGCTTCGACACTTTGCAGCCTGAGGCAAAAAATATGTCTCCGGAATATCTTGTTGAAAAGTTCGGCGGCAGAGTTGTTTTTCACGGCTGCATATCTACCGCCGGCGCGCTTGCGAACGGAGCTCCTGATGACGTTCGCGAGGAAGTGCGGAGTACGCTCGAAATAATGAAACCTACATATTCGTATTGGCTCGCCCCGACCCACGCGATACAGGACAATTCGCCGACCGAAAATGTGGTCGAGATGTATCGCGCGGCGTTAGAACTCGGAAAATATTAAAGATATAAAAGATGGGGGATGAATAAAATGAGAAGCGATACGTTTAAAGAACAGGAAAAAATATCGCTGATTGAAGTGTTGATTGAGCTTCCGTATTTTATAGCCGTTGTGTTTATGGCGGTTTTCAGCGGTTCTTTGATACTTATACTTGACGCGTTTGAAACGGCGGGGGTTATAACGCAGTCGGGCATGTCTTTCGGGCTTTCGCGTAAGCTTCAGGGAAGCGGCGAGTTTCAATACGACTACGGAATGGGTAAAATCGAAGCGTTCGGCGGGTTTGTTTCCGCGATACTGCTTTTTGCGGGGCTTTTGATTACGCTTATATTTTCCGTCGGCGAGCTTCTTGCGCCAAGCGCGGCGGGAAATATACTGCTTTGGGCGGTCTTTCTGAAAATATTCAGCGTCGTTCTTGATATCTGGCTTTATCTGAAGCAAGTCGGGGCGGCAAAATCAATCGACAGCAATTTTATGAAATCCAACGTTATAAACTCCGGAAAAGTCCTCGCGTTCGATTCCGTGGCTTTATTCACGATTAGCATCGCATATTTTTTCAGGGAATTTCCCCATATAGAATATGTCGAGCCGGTTATCTGCATAGCCTGCGTAGTTTGGTTCGCGGTTGCGGGAATAAAAAATATGAAGAATATAATCCCCGATTTGCTTGACAGAACGCTCGGCGAAAAGGAACAGCTTCAAATACTAAAGCGCGTAACGGAAATTTCCGGCGGAATCGAGGGTTTTGAAGGAATACGGACGCGGCGTTCGGGGCATTTGGTCTATATAGACCTGCTGGTATCGTTTAAAAGCGGCGAAACATACGGAGAAATCCTCGAATTGATTGATAAGTTCGACAAATCTGTAAAGTCTGTTCTGCCTGACAGCGTTTGCGCGGTCGTAATCAGCGCGCCGCGTTACGGCGAGTGAAGCAATAAATAAAAGAAGAAGATAAGAAGGAAGGACGCCGCCGATTTATGATAAAGCCGGTTGCTGTAACTATAAAAGATAAAGAAAGATTTGAACTGTGCCGCGACGCGTTTTATAAAAGTCTCGGGCATGGGAATTATATCTCGGACTTGTGTTTCTCTAACCTGCTTGCGTGGGGTGAAAGCATAAAAACGCGGCGGGTTTTTGCCGGCAGATTTTGCTGCGTTTCCGTAGAATTTGCCGGAAAATTATATCGCTATGCTCCGCTTGGTCCGCTTGACCCGCTTGAATTATACGAGAACTTTATTGAAGAATTTTACGCGGTAAAAGAAGAAAAAGGAGAAAAAATTGAATTGATTATGATTCCGGAAGCTTTATTGCCCGCGCTACGTAAGCTGAATAATTTCACCGCCGAATATTCGTATGACGAGGCATACAGCGACTATCTGTATGAAAACGCTTCGTTCCTGAATCTGTTGGATAACGCGTCAAACAGATATGATTACAATTATTTCGTACGCAATCACGCGCCGTATTTCCGCTTGATTGACGGGAGTACAAAAGCGGATTGTCTGAAAATCATGGATAAATTCTGGTGTTCGCGGCGTGACTGCGGCGATTGCCATTTCGGCTGCGAGCGTAAGGCTTTGCAAAGCGCGCTGACCCATTTTGACGCCCTGGATTTGTCCGGAGCGTTAGTATACGCCGGGCGCGAACCTGCGGCGTTTGTCGTTGCGAAGCATCTGAACCCCGAAGTAATTGCTTACAGCTTTCTTAAATCAGACAGGCATATGCGCGGTCTTCAGGTTTTTCTGCTGGTTTCATTCGCCCGGGAAGTTCATAAAGAAGCTGAAAAAATCAATTTTACGGAGGACATGGGAGTCGCGGGTCTGCGATTATTCAAGCGGCGTCTCGCTCCGTTTACACAGATTCACAAATATAATATTATCCTGACGCGAACGCATTAGCATTAAATTATATTATCTATATAAACTTACGCGGCAGATTAAAGCCTCCCGTACATTTTCTGTGTACGGGAGGCTTGTTAGTTCTACATATAATCGCGATATTTTGAACTGTTGGCTTATAACTTTTAGTCCGCAACGCCCATGATTAACCTAAGAATCATCACGGCCATCTCCGCTCTGATTGCGTCGCCCTGCGGGTCAAATACGAGCTCTTCTTCGCTTACGCCTTTGATTAACCCGGACGCCAGTAACGCCGCGATTTCAGCTTCGCACCATGCGCCTACGGTTTCCGCGTCGGCAAAGTCTTCGAGAGCCAGTCCGTCCGCTGATTTCTTCGGCGTTTCGCCGATTTCATCAAGGATTCTGTAAAGCAGAGTGAACATTTCTTCGCGTGTGATTTCGTTTTCAGCTCTAAACGTGCCGTCCAAATAACCCTTCGCAATTCCCAGTATTTTCGCAGTCGTGATATAATCTGCGTAAATAGATTCTGCGTCAAAGTCCGCGAAATTCTCGAAATCTTCGTCCGCTTCAAGCATTTCAATGCCGTATGCATTCAACAGCGCCGACAATAATTCGCCGCGCGTGAGTTTCGTGTCCGGCGCGAACAATTCCGAATTTTTGTCAAGACCTGGGATTAATTCTCTCGCGCCGACAAATATCGCCGCTTTATTAAACCAGTCTATGTCAATATCTGTAAATAATATCTCGACAAATTCAAGCATATATTTTGAGAAATGTCCTGTCACAAATATTACCACGCCGTTTTCTTCGTCATAATATCCGCGTATAAGCTTGAGATTTCCGTCGTCGTCAAGATAATATACGACGATTGCGTAAGCGTTTTCGTCTTCGCGAAGTTCGTACGGAATCCCGACTGTGACTTTGCCGCCCATGAAATTACTTACAGTTTCTTCGCCGACTGTCACCGTGAAATTATATACAGGTCTGTCTTTTACTATATCCTGGAAAATCTCGTCCAACTCACTATTGTCAACGATACTTGCCGTTATGACGATATCGTCTGCTTCTTCGCCCGCTTCGGCAATAGTTTCAAGCGCAAGACTGTCAAACGCAAGCGTCGCAATCGGCGTTTCGATGACTATTTCAACTGCCGCTTCCGCTTCTGATATAGCTTCAAACACCGCTGAACTTATCGTGATTTCTACCGTTTCTGCTGTTTCTTCGCCGAAATCTACGCTAATTACAATCACGATTTCGTCCGCTTCTTCGTCCTCGAGAGCTTCAAGAGCTTCCGCAATAGCTTCGAGAATTTCTTCTTCGTTCACTTCAACAACCGCTACTCCGTCCTCGATTTCCGCGATGACTTCAAGTTCTACTTCTACTACAACAGGTTCTGCTTCTACTTCGTCGTCTTCGTCTGCTTCTGTTTCTGTTTCTGTCGGAGTTTCTTCTTCTGTTTCAGATTCTGTTGCGGGTTCATCTTCATCTTCCGGTTCCGGTTCAGGGTCTGCCGGAGGAGGTGTGACTGTGCCTTGATTATTGTTGTTATTATTGCCGCCGTGATATGCAGTACAGTCCCAATCTCCGCAAACGGAGCATTTTACATGATTTCGAGTACAGTTATGCTCTCCGCAGATTTCGCATAATTCGATAAGCAGCAGCCAGCCCATGTTCGCGCCTTTCCCGCCGATTGCAACGCCTTCGCCGTATTCCAGAGCCTTTCTGTTAGCCTGATTTGTCGGAAGAACGTCGTTGTCATTTATACAAATCGTTATTCTTGAAAGTTCTCCCGCAGTCAGCGTTGAGCCGTCAACTCCGAGATAATCCCAGCCGATTGCAATTTCATATGTCGTAAGCTTCGTTTCTTCGTCGCGTAAAATCACGGCTTTCACGTCGTCGTCGCTTGTCACCGCGCCTGCTGAAGGCAGCCAGCGGTGACGAATTATTATATCGTCGGTGTTGCTTAGAGCAAAACTCAATTCAGTATGCGTACCGTCAATAATCACAGCGACCTGTACGCCGTCTCCCTGCCACTCGTTTCCGCCCGCAGTATGAGTCTGCGAATGTACGTCGTCCGTGATTTCGACTGCCGCATAGAGATAATCGCTATCCCACGCGAGTTTGCCGATTGCGCTCAAATCTTCGGGGTCAAGGGTACTTCCCAAAGTTCCTTCGGTATCCAGAACGCCTTTGGCGAAGTCAATTTCCGGCGCGTTCTGCCAGATTCCTTTTGTTAAATCGCCGTCTATTTCAATCGCTTCTTCTGCGCGGAGAGCCGAAACATAGCCGAATTTTACGGATACAGGCTCTTTGCCGTCTGAATTTACAACGCCGTCTCTTGCGGTGAAATTAACTTTTATAGTTTCCTGGGCTCTGGTCGATACAAAATCGGGATTGAAATCGAAATATACTACGATTTCCTCTCCGTATTCCAGATTGGAGTAATCAATACTGTCAACCGTCGCAAAGTTTTCAGGCGAATCGATAAATATTTCGCCGCCGTATGTAATATGAGGAGCGTTTGTATTCTTCAGCGAAGCTTTTATCTGCCATTTGCCCGCGCTCTCATTATACATAACTTCTATACTAAATTCAGTTTCCGTATATACAACGTCAAGCATTGCTTCCATAATTTCAGGAAACTCTATAAGGCGCGTCGCGCGGTTATATAAACCGAACGGCTCGTTGCTGGTCGAATAGAACATATAGTTGTCCCACCATACGGTAGGTATGCCCAGGCGTTTCGCTCCGGCGACGAAATACGCGGCCTGTTTAGCTCTCTCCGCCGTGTTCGCGCCTTGATGGTGATTGCTTGACGTACCTCCTTTGTTCTGCGAACCCCATTCGCCGATTATTACCGGGATTCCCTGTCTTATAAATCTCGTATTAATCGTGCTGAACAAATTGTCCATAGCGGCATAATCGCTCGAAGTCAATTCACGGTGCGCACTATTTGAGCCGCCGAAAGTAAATCCTGTCGGCGCGTAGGAGTGAACTTCTGCGATAAGCCTGTCCGGGTGCATATCTTCAGGCAGGATATAATCTCTGAAGTGATTGCTCGAAGTTCCCGCGGCGTAAGTCGGAGCCATAACAAAGCGTTTTTCGTTGTTGCCGCCGGTAGCCCTGATTGCGTCGAGTATCAACTGATTAAATCCGTTGACGTTCGCGCGTCCAAGAGTAGTACCTTCCCACTGCGTATTGTTTCCGCCGTCTTCCCTGCCCTGCATAGGTTCGTTCATCGTCGCAAAAATAAGCTTGTCGTCATAGTCCATGAAGTGATTTGCGATTTGCGTCCAGAGTTTCTCTGCAAGATTTCTGTCCTCAATCATCGCTTCGGATTCCCACTCGTTGCCCATTCTGTACAGCCATGTATCGTGATGAGCGTTGATTATAACATACATATCGTTTTCGAGAGCCCAGTTGACGACTTCTTCGATTCTGTCTAAGAACCACGGCGCGATAATATGGTTCGGCGCGGGTCCGACTCTCTGATACTGTCCGCCGCCCGTCGTCCAGGTTATGGGTATGCGCAGAGTATCGAATCCGGCTTCTTTAAGACCGTCGATTATCTCTTTCGTCGTGACCGTGGATATCCAGGAAGTTTCAGCGTTGCCGCCGCTGTAAGCGTCGAACGTGTTGCCCAGATTCCAGCCGAGTTTCATGCCGCTTACAAATTCCATCGCGGTAATATCGCGTATAACTCCCGCTGAAAGCTGCGGGAACGCAGCCGTAACAATCATAGTTTCGCCGCTGCCCTCCGGGTTAGTCGTTTCAGCGCCCGCGACTACGAAGAAATTCTCTGCAACCCCGTCAAAAGTGAAATCATTTTCGGCGTTAAGCGTGATTGTCGCGGTATAAGTTTCGCCGTTTTCAAACGCAGAGCGCGCAGGATTCCACTCTACCGTTCCGGTGTAGTGATACGTTTCCGCGACCGTGTCCGCCGGAGTTCTGCCGATAACGGGTCTCGTCACTCCGGTTATGTTTGCGTTAAGATTGGGAACTATAGGTTTTGTGCTGACAAGTTCGGCTTTGGTGATGCTTATAGTGTTCCACGCGGGATTGTTCGAATCTCCTGCCCACATTGTTAGTACCGCGTTGCTGGCGTTCAAAACAGCGTCCCAGTTGGGTAAATCTTCAAGTATAATTTTATAGTATCCCTCAGACGCTACCCACTCGCCGATATTTCCCGGAGTGTTCCATGCGTCGTTAATCATAAAACTCAGCCATCCCGGCGCGTTGGGCACAAAATAAATTCTGAATTCGTCGGCCTGCGTAAGGTGAGCCATTGTGAATCCTCCCTGACCTGTTTGCCAGCGTCTGTGGTGAGCCTCGCCGCCGACTGCCGGAGCGCCCAGAGTTAATATAACCTGACCTTCGCCGGGGTTAACTTCGCATATACACTCATTCTCCGGCTGTCCGCACACAGGACATAAAACCGGGTCGGGAGCTGCTGCTTTAACGCTGGTGATTCCCACAACTTCAAAGTTCAGTTTGTACAGAGCGTTTTCCTCTCTTAAATTATTTGGAATAATAATCTCAACATTCGTCCAGTGCTGCCAATCGTCAGGCCCTGCGCTCGGGTGATAGATAATATCGAACGAACGCGTAGTTTCGGCTATAACTGTCGTACCGTCTCTTTCAAGAGAATATTTCAGTTCGATTGTGGCTGTGTCGCCGTCGTTAATAAACTTGCTTTTATTTTCAACGTTAATTTCAAAGCCGAAAGTTTGAAGATCTGAGTAAGCGAAACCAGGCGGCGTCAAGTTAGCCTGAACAAAGTTTTGACCCGCGCTTACGCTTCCCTGCGCGCCTGTTGTAAGCGCGCGCCATGCCCAATTAGGCGCGCCGGATTGGACAAAGAGCTGCGCGTATAAATCGTCAACCGTTATGCCGAGCGGGTTTTCTCCGGGGATAATCGCCGGCGGGCATATGCACTCGTCCTCCGGCTGTTCGCAGTCGGGGCACAAGACGACGGGGTCGGGAGCGCCGTCCAGCGACGTTACGGTGAAGTCGCTGATATCGGCTTCTACACTCGAGTGTGATGCCCAACCGACTCTGCCCGCAGTTAAAGTAGGGTAAGATATTCCGTCATATGTAAACACGAGTTCATCGTTTGCATAAACAGTTATTTGCGCGCCCTCTGCTTCGATTCTGTATCGAACCGGCGTTGATGAAGTCGGCGCCGGCGCAAGCGCGTGGTTCGGAGTCTGCGTAAGCCAGTCTCCCCACTGAGCCGTTTGATTCAAAAATATATGTCCGCTTCTGTGTATGCCTATGATATAGCAAGGATTCTCCCACCAGGTGGATGAACCGCCGGTGTTTCTAAAAAACACTTCCAATCTTGTATTTGTTTCATCGTTACCGGTAAAATTGCTTATATCAAACTCAATTACATAATCCGTCCAGGAACTTTCGCCGTACATCTCCGACTCGCCTCCTGACACGCTTATATCAATCGGTCCGAGCAAAACGTCGCCGTCTGCCGCATAGACTAATAAACTACTCCCCGGAACAGATGTTCCGAGCGTCAACGCCGGTAAAATCATAGAAAAAACCAAAAGCGCCGCTAAAATCTTCTTGCTTTTCTGCATAAAAAATCCTCCCGTTTAAAATAAAAAATTTATTTTTGCCTTTTACAACAGTTATAATATCATAAATTTTCATAAAAATATAAGGGAATTATTTAATATTTTGTTAATAATATCTAAAAACAGGAACGAGCCGTTAAAAGCCCGTTCCCGTTTTTTTTTATTTATTTTTGCGTTAATCTAAATTATCTGCGCGCGTTTCTTTTGTTGTCGGCGTCTTTTTTAGACAAATCAACTTTGCCTTTCGGGTTTACCCCGACGTACATGACTTCGATTTCGTCGCCCATCTTTACGACGTCCTCGACTTTTTCCACGCGCCGGTTCTCCAGTTTAGATATATGAACCATGCCTTCGCGTCCCGGCAGATATTCGACGAAACAGCCCACCCCCGCGAGTATTCCGGTTACTCTGCCTTTGAATATATCGCCCGGCTCCGGGTCGAGAACGATTAAGTTTATCATCTCCTGGGCTTTATACGCCGCGTTTTTATCAATCGCCGCGATAAATATGCTTCCGTCGTCCTCTATGTCAATCGAAACGACTCCCGAATCGGCGATAATCTTCTGTATAACTTTGCCTTTCGGCCCTATCACTTCGCTGATTTTCTCAATCGAGACTTTCATGGTTATCATCTTCGGCGCGTACTGCGAAACGTCCGGACGCGGTTCGGCTATGCATTTGAGCATAATCTCGTCGAGTATCATAAGTCTGCCGTTTCTTGTGACTTCAAGCGCTTCTTTGATAATTTCGGGAGTAAGCCCGTCGATTTTCAAATCCATCTGAATCGACGTTATGCCTTTATGAGTTCCCGCGACTTTGAAATCCATATCGCCGAAGAAATCCTCGAGCCCCTGAATATCGACCATTGTCATCCATTTATTTTCATCGCCGTCTTCAGTTATAAGACCGCAGGATATTCCCGCGACGGGACGTTTTATAGGCACTCCCGCGTCCATCAGGGCAAGCGTAGAGCCGCAGACCGCGCCCTGCGACGTCGACCCGTTGGAAGAAATAACTTCAGAGACCGTTCTAATCGCGTACGGGAACTCCTCAACGCTCGGGAGAACGGGTATAAGCGACCTTTCAGCCAGCGCGCCGTGTCCGATTTCCCTTCTTCCCGCCCCTCTCGACGCTCTCGCTTCGCCGACCGAATACGCGGGGAAATTATAGTGATGCATATATCTCTTCGCTTCTTCCTCGTCCAGCCCGTCTAACTTCTGCTGTTCGCTAATCGGCGCGAGGGTCGCGGTCGTCAGAACCTGCGTCTGCCCTCTGGCGAACATTCCCGAGCCGTGGACTCTCGGCAGCAGCGCGACTTCCGCGGCGAGCGGGCGTATTTCGTCCATTTTTCTGCCGTCTACCCTCTTCTGTTCTTTAAGCAGCCAGCCTCTCACGATTTCTTTCTGGATATTATATAAACACTCGTTTACGGCAGACTCTTCATATAAACTCTCTCCGTCTTCTTCGCCTGCAAGACTTTCAGCCAGCTTATTTTTAATAACCGAAAGCCGTTCTTCGCGTATTGTTTTGTCGTCCGTATCGAGCGCGTACTTAATATCTTCGAGAGCGGTTTTTTTAATTTGCTCATAAAGATATTCGTCGTTGGAAACAGATTCGTAAGCAAATTTTTCCTTGCCTATTTCTGATTTTATAGTATTTATAAAATCAATCAAAGGCTTTATCGCCTCGTGGGCTTTTATGATTGCGTCGTACATAACTCCGTCGGCGATTTCGTTCGCTCCGGCCTCTATCATCACGACTTTTTCTTTTGACGCGGCCACCGTAAGTTCAAGCTCGCTTATTTCCCTTTCGGCCGCCGTCGGGTTTATTATGATTCCGCCGTTTACCAAACCCACGAAAACCCCCGCGATAGGACCGTTCCACGGGATATCCGATATGCTCAAAGCAACCGACGCTCCGAGCATCGCGGCGATTTCGGGCGAATTATCCTGGTCTACCGACAGAACGGTAAGCGCTAAAACTATATCGTTTCTCAGGTCTTTGGGGAACAGGGGTCTTATCGGTCTGTCTATGACCCTTGAAGTCAGCACGGCTTTTTCGGACGGTCTGCCTTCTCTCTTCATAAACGACCCGGGGATTTTACCGACTGCGTAGAGCCTTTCCTCGTAATCCACCGCGAGGGGCATATAATCTATTCCGTCGCGGGGTTTTTCCGACGCGGTCGCAGTCGCAAGAATCGCCGTGTCGCCGTATCTTACCAGTACGCTCCCGTTTGCGAGCTGCGCCATTTTCCCGGTTTCGACCGTTAATTTTCTTCCCGCGAGTTCATACTCGAAAATCCTGTGGTTTTTATACTCTAACTGATTTGCCATTATAACAATTACTCCTAAAACTTCTTTAAATAATTTCTTTTGTTTATTATTTTCTTATACCCAGTTTTTTAATCGTCTCCCTGTATCTGTTAATATCTTTTTTAGTCAGATAATTCAGGAGATTTCTTCTGTGCCCTACCATTTTGAGCAGACCTCTTCTCGAATGGTGGTCGTTTTTGTTCTTCTTTAGATGTTCGGTGAGCTGGTTAATTCTCGCCGTGAGGATTGCGATTTGAACTTCGGGGGAGCCCGTGTCCGTTTCGTGCAGTTTGTTATCCGTGATAACCTGTTGTTTTTCTTCTTTGAGCAGCATAAATTTTTTCACCTTTCTTAAAATAAAAAATTAATTAATATATTTGTCCGCGAAGCATAGTTTACGGCGGGTGAGACCTTTATCCGATAAACCAAGCGCCGGGATTTTACTATTATATCATATATTTTTGGTTTTGTAAACAAAAATATCAAAAAAATAAAACGGCAGATAAAACCGTTGAAAGTTCTATCTGCGTCATCCGTACACCCTGTTGGGTTGTACAAAGGTTTTGGCGTCTACCTATTTTCCCGGACCGTCTCCAGTCAAGTATTTTCGGCGATGGCGAGCTTAACTTCCGTGTTCGGAATGGGAACGGGTGGACCCTCGCCGCTAGAGACACCAAATTTGGTTTCTGTCTTCTTTCGTCTGACAGTAAAATCATTATACCAGAAGGTTTTATATTTGTCAAGCGTTTTTTGATATTTTTTTCGCATTTTTTTATTTTTGTTATTTTTGCATAATTATTTTTATTTTTCTTGACAAATTTCTATGCATATAGTATAATATAAAATATAAAATTTATGCATGGAACTTAAAAAATATATTAAATTAACGGAGTACAGCTAAAATGTTTGGTTTTAAATTTAATATCAGGATAATAAAAATTATTCTGGTTTTGATTATAATAGCTTTTTTCACGCCGTTCTTTTCGGTTTCGTGCGAAACGAACGAAAACGACGCGGGCATAAACTTCAGCGGTTTTGACCTTTCCTCGGGAAAAGCGGTCATATCGCATCAGCGCGCGGGCGGCAGCCCTTTCGCTTCTATCATGCTCATACTTCCGGTTTTTTTACTTATACTCGCGTTTTTCATCAATAAAATCAAAAATTCAAACAAATCAAAGATTTATAAAATCTGCAAAATTATATTTTTAGTTTTTCCCCTGCTCGATATTGCCGCGGCTTTCGCCGCTTTATATATTTTCAGGTCGGTTCTGGCGGGTATGCTGGAGGCGATGGATTTCCCGAGTATTCCGATTAGCATAAATATAAAATACGGCTTTATATTATATATTTTTTTCAACGCCGCAGTTTTTGCCCTCTCTGCCAGAAATTATTTTATATCTGATTTAAATCCGCCAGAATCTTCTTCTCGTCAAGCCTCATAAACGCGGGCTCCGCTTTGTTTATTTTAACGCCGGATTCTAAACCCCCGAAATTAAACGCGCTCTCAAAATCTATCGTCCGGGTATTAATCTGCGCGAAGATTTTTTCCGTCGTTCCGGGAATTACCGGACTTAATAAAATCGCCGCGATTCTTATGCTCTCTAAAAGATTATACAAAACAGTTCCCAGACGTTCTTTTTTCTCTTGATTTTCCATATCTTTTGCCAAGACCCAGGGTTCCGTCTCGTCTATATATTTATTCGCCCTGAATAAAATCATGCGAATCCGGTCAATCGCGTCTGAAATTTTATACTCGTTCATCAACGCCGCGTAGTCTCCGACTCCGTTTATTATAACTTCTTTTAAATCCGAGTCGAAATTTTCTTCTTTTTCTTTTTCGACAGGCGAGGGAATTACCGAATCGAAATATTTTTCAGTCATAACAATCGTCCTGTTTACCAGATTGCTTAGGGTATTGACTAAATCCGCGTTGTATTTCCTGATAAAATTAACATAACTAAACGAAGCGTCTCTTTCGAACGTCATTTCGCTCAGCAAATAATATCTTACTGAATCCGCTCCGAATTTATCTATCATATCGTCCGAGTAAACGACGTTGCCGGTCGATTTGCTCATTTTTTCGTCGTTGAACAAAAGCCACGGATGACCGAGAATCTGTTTCGGCTGTTCAAGACCCAGACCCCAAAGCATAACGGGCCAGTAAATCGAATGGAATCTGACTATGTCTTTGCCTATTATATGCAAATCGCACGGCCAGTATTTATTAAATAAATCCGGCTGGATTTTATTTTCGGGATTATAACCCAGGGTAGTTATATAATTTGACAGCGCGTCAATCCATACGTAAATAACGTGACCCGGGTCGAACTCCACCGGAACTCCCCATTTTACGCTTGAACGCGAAACGCACAAATCCTGAATCCCCGGTTTTATAAAATTATTTATAATCTCGCGTTTTCTTGAAGCGGGTATGAGAAAATCGGGATTTTCCTCTATATATTTTTCAAGCTTTTCCTGATATTTCGATAATTTCAGTTTATACGCTTCTTCTTTGTGTTCGAGGAGTTCGCGTTTGCAGTCCGGGCATTTTCCGTCCGTATCTTTTGTTTGCGACGGGGTAAAAAAAGACTCGCACGGAACGCAGTATAATCCGTCGTAATAATCTTTGTAAATATCGCCGTTTTTATATAATTTTACAAATATTTTTTTCACGGACTCCCTGTGTTTTTCGTCCGTCGTCCTGATAAATTTGTCAAAGCTGATATTGAGCCGCTTGTATGTATTGTAAATCATACCCGTGACTTTATCGGCCGATTCTTTCGGCGTAACCCCCGCCGCGTCCGCGATTTCCTCGATTTTCTGCCCGTGTTCGTCCGTTCCCGTCGAGAAAAACACGTCGTATCCGCATAATCTCTTGAATCTTGCGATACAGTCCGCCTGGACGGGGTCGTAATCGTTGCCTATGT
>WRMA01000049.1 GCA_009777355.1 Oscillospiraceae bacterium
GATTTACAGGAAGACCCGAAAGAAATAAATAACCTGTGGAACAATGCGGCTTACACTACTCTGAAATCTCAGATGTTACATGAATTTGTTCTTGCCGAGATGAAAAAAGAACCAAAATTCATGCCGCGCATTTTCGGCGCGTAATAATGTCAGTATTTTACAATTATGCCGACTTGTAATTTTTATTTATTTTCCGTTTACTTTGGTGATAATTTATCGTATTGGATAATCTTTGCGCCTGTTTTTACATATATTTTTTCTTTATACAGCAACGTCCATTTTTGCTGCGCGAGAGTAAAATCTTTTTGCGTTTTAGGGAAAAATGACCTGCCGAAAAATTTATCATCTTTGTTCCTGTCAATAAACAAATATTATATAAACAATTTGTAACGTTTTTATGAACTTTTCCGCAAAAAAGAAAAATCCCGCGCTACAATGCCGAAAAGCAAGGCAGGACGGGGGTTTTAGACGTTTTCGGTTTTCGATTTTCGATTGTATCAATCTTAACGCATAAGTATGGCAGGGGCAGAAGGACTCGAACCCTCGACTCACGGTTTTGGAGACCGTAGCTCTACCAACTGAGCTATACCCCTGCGAATAATAAAACAAAAAATTAAAAATAAATGGTGCGCCTTCAGGGATTTGAACCCGGGACCCATTGATTAAGAGTCAATTGCTCTGCCAACTGAGCTAAAGGCGCGGATATTATATAATTGAATTATAACACAGTTTTTTATTGTTGTCAACACGTTTTTTTTATATAATTTAAAATTTTTATTTATTTTTAGAAAATCGTTGACAAACAAAAAATAACGTGATATAATGAACTGAAAATAAACAAAATTTTAAAAACTTTTCAGGAGGTAAAAATTTTTATGAAAAGAACAATCGCGCTTTTAGTCGTGTTTGCGTTAATCGCGGCTCTGGCAGTCATACCGGCGGCGGCCGCTCCGGGAAACCAAAACTTCGGCGACGTTAAAAAAATCAGCGACGGCGACATAGATATGAGCAGCGGCGAAAGAGACGCCGCATGGGACTATGGTCTCGCAATTCCGGTGACTTTCGGCGAACCCGGAGACGCTTCGGGAACGACCTGGGTACTCTGGAGCGACACGGCTTATTATTTCTACACCGAAGTAAACGATACTACCCCCGTAAGCATGGATTATTCCGGCTGGACAGACGGAGAATACATAGACGCGTGGGTAAGCGACAGCGTTGAGATATTTATCGCGGTCGAAGGCGAAGCCGGAGATTTTGACGCGAGAACCGTAGGAAATTTTGACGAAGCGTGCTGGCAGTTCAGAATCGACCGCGACGGTATTCCTTCGACATATCAGAGAAACGGCGCTTGGACGGACGATTTCCTGGTCGGCGCGAGCGTTAACGGCGACAGATTAGAATGGGCCGTTAAAACGGACGGAAATAAATATTATACAAAACATAAAATCACTATGTTAAGCGCTCCGAAACCCGGCGAGATGGGTCTGCAGATACAAATCAACGACCTGCAGGAAGAATTCGGCGGCGCGCCTCAGACAAGAGCGAACGACGCTTCGGGAAGCTGGGATACCGACCAGTTCGGTTATGCGGTTTTGGTTGACGAACCCGCAATGCCCGAGCCTGAACCTGAGCCCGTTGTAAACGACGGCGGCGGCGACGCCGCTCCGACTCCGACGCCCGCGCCGACTCCTCCGAGAACCGGCGACGCGGGAACGATTGCCCTGATTATAGTTACGGCTCTCGCGGCTATGGGCATAGTCGTATTCAGAAGAAAATCGGTCAGATAGTCTGAAAATTAAATTAAAAAAACAGACCCTGCCGCCTGGAATAAATTGCGGCGGGGTTTGTTTTTTTGTTGTAATAAATATATAAAATTTTTTCTTGCAGTATTTACTTATAATGTTTTTTATGTTATAATATAAAAAAATAATATTTTTGTGTAAGCGCGAGTTACGTGATTTGATGTATTTATCGTTTTCGCCCCCCTTGTTAAAGGGGGGAAAGCGGCGAAGCCGCAGGGGGGATTAATACTGCCCGTCCGGAATCCCCCCGTCACTTCGTGACACCCCCCTTTAACAAAGGGGGCTTTGGCGCGAATTTGAACTAACTGCGTAACTTGTGATAAGGCAGCATTTTAAAAGGCTGGAATGATTAATGAAATATATAGATACCGACCCTGTAACCGAAGTTAGACGTAATCGCGAATTACTGCTTGAAAAACACGGCGGAATAGAGGGTTTGCTCAAGCACATGGACACAGAACGCCCCAAACTCGAACAACAAGGATGGAAATTTGTTTCTATAGAAGATATAATCGCAAAAAAAAATTCTGTAAAGTCATAAAATTTTAAAGGAGAAATATAAATCATGTCAATAAAAATTACGGGCATAAAATCTATATGCGCCGCTCCGGAAGGAATCCCTCTCGTCGTCGTAAAAGTCGATACGAACCAACCCGGGTTATACGGCGTCGGCTGCGCCACTTATACCCAGCGTTTTTTAAGCGTCGCGCACGCCGTCGATACTTATTTCGCGCCGCTCTTAACCGGCAGAGACCCCGCAAGAATCGAGGATATATGGCAGACGGCTATGGTCAGCGCCTATTGGCGCAACGGACCTGTGCTGAATAACGCGCTCTCCGGGGTCGATATGGCTCTGTGGGATATAAAAGGCAAACTCGCGAATATGCCCCTCTATGACTTGTTCGGCGGCAAATCGAGAGAAGCCGCGAGAGTTTACCGTCACGCGGACGGCAGAACCCTTGAAGAAGTCGGCGACAGGGTTCAGGCGTTTATAGAACAGGGAGTTCAGGTTATAAGACTTCAGTTCGGAGGTTACGGCGGCAGGAGCAGTATTAATTCTATGAAACCGGACGGAGCCTGCGAGGGAGCGTATTACGATACTCTGGGATATCAGCTGAGCGTCGTAAAATTATTTGAAGCTATGCGCAAACGCTTCGGATTTGAGATAGATTTCTGCCACGACGTACACGAACGGCTCGAGCCTATAGAGGCGGTCAGACTCGCAAAAGAACTCGAACCGTACAGATTATATTTTTTAGAGGACGCTCTCGCTCCCGAACAGGTTGACTGGTTCAAAATCATGCGGAGTCAGACTCACACTCCGCTGGCAATGGGGGAGCTGTTTAACAATCCGATGGAATGGACCGGGCTCATATCAGAAAGATTAATAGATTTTATAAGGGTTCACATAAGCCAAATCGGGGGGATTACCCCGGCGAGAAAGCTCGCAATATTATGCGAAAGCTTCGGCGTACGCACGGCGTGGCACGGTCCGGGCGACGTGTCTCCCGTCGGTCACGCGGCGAATATTCATCTCGATTTGAACTCGTGGAACTTCGGCATACAGGAATGGAGCGGCTGGACGGAAAAATCAATCGAAGTGTTCCCGGGCTGTCCGGAACTCCGGGGAGGTTACGTTTATTTAAACGGCAAGCCCGGACTCGGCATAGATATAGACGAGAACGCGGCGGCAAAATATCCCTGCGGCGAAGAACTGCCGAAATGGACGAACGCCAGACGTCCAGACGGTACTTTGGCGAGACCGTAATATTTATTATAAGCGCGAATATAATATAATAAATATATATATAATTTTTAACAGGAGAAGAAATTCAGACGAGAATTAATACTTATGATATATAATAATATACTTGAAACAATCGGCAGGACGCCTATAGTAAAAATAAACAAGCTTAACCGGAACCCGAACGTCGAACTGTACGCGAAGCTCGAATCGTTTAATCCCATGGGAAGTATAAAAGACAGAATCGCGTTAAAAATGGTCGAACAGGCCGAAATCGACGGACGGCTGACGAAAGATAAAATTATAATAGAGGCGACGTCGGGGAACACCGGCATAGGTCTCGTTATGATAGGAGCGGTAAAAGGCTATAAAGTGCAAATCGTTATGAGCGACGCGGTTTCAGTCGAACGCCGGAAAATAATAGAAGCTTTCGGCGGGGAAATCATTTTAACCCCCGGGGAATCGGGAACGGACGGAGCAATCATGAAAACCCGCGAAATTTTAGCGGAGAACCCGGGTAAATATTTTAACCCGAATCAATTCTCGAACGAGTATAACAAAATCGCGCACTATAAAACGACGGCTGAAGAAATCTGGGAGCAGACAGACGGGAGGATAACGCATTTCGTGTCGTCTCTCGGAACTTCGGGAACTCTCATGGGGGTCGGCATGGGATTAAAGGAAAAGAACCCGGATATAAAAATTATAGAAGCGCATCCGGTAAAGGGTCATTATATACAGGGGTTAAAAAACATGGAGGAAGCGATTGTGCCGGCGATATACGACCCGTCGAAAATCGACCGCAGCATACTGATAGAGTCCGAAGAAGCGTTCGAGACGTCGAGAAAGATAGTCGCGCAGGAAGGGATTTTCGTCGGAATGAGCGGAGGGGCGGCTATGCTTGCGGCTCTGGAAGCGGTCAAAACCCTTGATTTCGGCGTCGTCGTCGTTATTTTCCCCGACGGCGGAGAGAAATATTTAAGCTCGAATTTATTTTAATTTAAACATAAATAAAAAAATAATAAAAAATACTCTTGACAAAGAGTATTTTTTTGTATATAATAATTGTGCGCAGTAAATAAAGTACGATTACCGCTTCTGTGGCGCAGCCGGCAGCGCGCATCCTTGGTAAGGATGAGGTCACGGGTTCGATTCCCGTCAGAAGCTCCATTAAAATCCCGTCAAAACCCGCATGGCGCGTGAGCTTGCGGGTTTTTCCCTGCCCCAAATTGGGCAAACCCCGTACCTGCTATCCGAAAAAATAATGGGTAATACCAATCCGCAATTAAAATGTAGGGCGCGACGCCCTCGGCGCGCCGTGATTTTCAATAGACCTCTTGCGAAATTAAATATTTGTTTTGTAGGGGCGCGCATTGCGCGTCCGCAGAATCAACGCAGTTTTGACGTTTTTCAGACGGACGGCCAATGGCCGCCCCTACTATATGTCTAACCAGGCTCTTGCGACGGCTAAATCCAAGCCGTCGTCAATATCAATACTTGAACGTTTATCTATAATAAATTTATACGGATTTGTACCGTGAAAATAATTCCACTCTATCATTTGCCGGCGAGGAGCAATAGTTATGCCGAAAGTCGGCGCATATAAAGCCGGTAATTCCTGTGAGGGTACGTGCTTTAAACCAATATTATAATTTATTGGCCCTTCTTCGTTCCATATATATCTTTTTAGAATTTCAAAAGAGATTAAAGAATCATAATTATCGGATAAAGCAATGAAATATTGTTTTACGGCTTCCGAATACGTTTCGGGAAACACAAGAGGACAAGTACAGGTTGCCCATAGAATATGCGTACCGCCTACATTTTCCGCTATATGACCGACTACCTCGCCGAAAGATTTAGTTTTCTCATCGCAGTATTCGATAGCGCGCTTATGTGTTTTAACGCCCTTTGTCTTTGCCATATCAAGCATTGAATCCGAATCTGACGATACGACTATATCGTCGATTTCCTTTACTTTTTTTAGTTGTTCAATTTTATGAATTAATAAATTTGTCCCCGCGAACGGCGCGACGTTTTTATTTTCTAATCTTCTGCTGCCTGCCCTTACGGGTATTACCGCCGTTATACTCATCGCGCGCGCCCCCTCGAATTTATATAATAATCCGCGGAGGGCGGCAGGGCAAAGCGCGAAATGCTTAAGTTAAGCTTAAATGCGGGGGGGGTAATATTAATAACTTTTTCATAGATTTAAACTCCTGATTTTTATAAAATTTCATTAAACGTTTTAAATTAACGACTCTAATAGCGATTCAAGCTCGCTTATAGTTTCAGGTATATAAAAATTATCGGGGAATTTCTTTTTGCATTTCTCAAAATAAGCGGCGACTGCTGAGTAACGGTTAACAAGCGAATTTTTTTCTTTCATGCACATACATTTAAACAGCATTATCGTTTTAAAATTTCTGTTAAATAAAATCTTATATGATAAAACCGAGCTGGAAGAATAAGTAATCAATAATTTTTTATCGTCTTTTATGTTCATCGCGATTAATTCCCACGGCATACCGACATAATTATTCGTTTTATATCCGAGCTCTCTGAATCTGTCGATTCTGCTTCTGGGATGCAGTTTAACGATAAGATTTTCCTTGCCGATTTTATCCGCAATATTATTAACCATTTCAATATCGTTTATGGGACGGTGGCGGGCAAAATAATTGTCTTCAAAAAATATCGCTTTCTCGTCGTACGAATCCGCGCTGTCATAATCAAATATTTGATTTATTAGTAATTTAAAATTTGAATCGTCAATATCGGGAGCATTAATTTTAAAGATTTCTTGACGCGGAGTCCAGCATAAGAGTTCAGGCTCTAAAAGATAAATCTCCGACGCGGCATTGTACGTATATTTTCGTCTGTGGAATAACTGTAAAAACGTACGAAGCTTATTTAGATTGCAGCTGATTGGAGACAGTTTGTTTTTATAAAACGTATATGCCGCAACCCCGTCGTCAAACAAACATACTTTAACCGCGGGATTTAATTTTTGCAATATATAATAGACATACTGTACAAAATGATCATGCGAAAATGTAAATAATTGATTATAAGAGCTGTTAATATTTATGATACTGGAAAAACTTTTTATATTTATTTCCGCCATAATTCTTGTAAAATAACATTTAAAATCATAAAGGGATTTTGGTTGGTAATTATTGAAATCCCGTAATTTAACATGATATACTTCGCCGAATAATCCGCAGCGAATCAATCCTTCTGACAAATTTTCAGAATCGGGTTGATTGTCCGTTATTATAATGTCAACGTCGTCGTTTTTAAATTTTGTCTGTTTTAATATTACTGCTATAATAACGTGAAATTTTGTATAACAAATAAAAAGCGCTTCCTTCATAGAATTTCCTCCTGTTGTTTTTATTGTTTCTGTTATTTTTGACTATTTTAAAAAAACTATTCCCGTCTGCCGTCGACTTTTTCAAACGCCGCGCGCTTCGCCTCGTCCAAAGTTTTATAGTACGCCGAAAATTCACCCCCCTCGACAAAATTCCAGCTGCTTCCCTCCTTTTTATCCTGCGTATTAAATATATTTTTTTTACTCTGCATAAAAGTTATAATAGTGTTCTTGTATTTTGTGTATAAATTGCCTTTCGCGCTCGTTTTAAACTCGGCCGCAGAGAAAGTTTTAAATCTGTTTATTTTATTTTTCAGCGAATTCTCGCGTTCTTTCGCCGCGTCTGTATTACCCTCCATTTTGCCGCCGCATACGCATCCCGCGCCGATTGACTGATGTTCTTCGTGACGCATAATATGCACGTATCTTATATCTTCTTTACCGCACATTCCGCATTCTCCGTAAGGCTGACCCAAATCTATCACGTCTACGCATACCCAGCCTTTTTTCGGCACGCCCGGGTCTTCCCAAAGATTAACCCTGCCGTCGTTGTCGTATAAAATCTGCGGAGGCGCGCCGTATAACGCGACCGGCGCGGCGTTTGTCTCCCTGTCTATTTCAGCTTCGCCGACGTCGATTGCGATTTCTTCCGGCTGCGTTTCGATTTCGGCGTCGACGGCGCTCTCCGCAAAAGCCTCCCTCTTTGAGGGGGGTGTCAACGGAGTTGACGGGGGGAGTTCTTCTGTTGCTGTCTCTTCTTCTGTTTCTTCCGGAAAATCGAATATCTCAGGTTCGCGCGACGGACGTTTAACGACCGCTGATTTGGGTTTTGCTTCCGGTTTGGCGGTTTCTGTATATTTTTCCCGCTCCGCGTTTCTATTAATTATCGTCTGTTCTCTGCCCTCTGTTAATCGAGTCAATCCCGGGTAGCCTGTATTTATGGGCTTGGCTTTCTCTGAATTTTCAAACTTTATTAAATAGGCGTCGTTTTGTTCGTCCGTCTCTATTATCTCTCCCGGTCCGAAAACTTTGTGGGAAACGAAATCTCCCGTCTTGAATCTATTCGCGTCCGGCGATATAATTATGGGTTTTGTAACCCGCGGAGAACCGGACGAACCGGACGGAGCAAATCCCGTAATTCCTTCCGTCTTTTTTATTTTAACGGCCAAATCTTTTATTATATCTTCTGAAACTACCCCGACGGTATGTAAATATTCCTGGTTTATATCATAAATAAATCTCGACGGGAGCTTTTTCGCCTCGCCGTATGTGTTGCCCTCCGATTCGACTATATAAAGCTCTCTCATCGCCCTTGTCATAGCGACGTAGCAGAGTCTGCGTTCTTCTTCGAGACCTTCGAGCTTGCGCTCTTCAAGAGTGCGTCTCGACGGGAAAACCCCGTCGGTCATTCCCGCGATTATAACGTGAGGAAACTCAAGCCCTTTCGACGAGTGGATTGTCATCAGCTTAACGCAGTTCTGATTTCTTTCGCTCTCGTAATCTGATATAATAGAAAGCTCCTGAAGATAAGCTTCAAGCGTTACGTCTTCTCCCGCCTGCTGCTCGAAGTCCGTGATAGAAGACAAAAGCTCCGTCACGTTGTCGAAGCGTTCCATGTCTCCGCTCCTGCTTATATACGCTTTATATCCTGTCTTTTCAAGAACCCCGTTTAAAATCTCGGAGATTTTCGTTTTCGGCTCTTTCGCCTTTTCCCTGAACTCTTTTATTATATCTATAAAATCCCCCGCCTGGGTATTATAGAATACTGGATGTTCGTAATTATCGCATAGAACCTCAAATAAACTTAAATCTCTTGCGACGCCGTATTCTTCTTTGTATCTTTCGCGCATATTTTTCAGGAACTCTATTCTTGTCTTGCCGATTTGCCTTTTGGGAACGTTTATAATTCTCAGAAACGCCTCGTCCTCGCCGTCGTTTATTAATTTCAAAAACGCAATAGAATCTCTTATTTCCATTCGGTCAAAAAATCTCACTCCGCCGTGAATAACATAGGGTATATTTTCTTTCTGAAGAGACTGCTCGATAAATCTCGAGACGTAAGACGAACGGAAAAGCACGGCTATATCGCCGTATAGATTCCCCGGATTTTTTGATTTCACTATATCTTTTATTTTCGAGACTATCCAGCGTCCTTCTTCGTCCTCGTCTTTTAAATGCACATGTTCGACCGGTCTGCCGTTTTGGTTTTTCGTGAAAAGTTCTTTGGGTATTCTGTTCTGATTTTTCTCGATTAAACTGTTGCTGACTGACAGAATCTCCGGAGTGGACCTGTAATTCTGCGTTAAGAATATAGTTTTGACGTTCGGGTAGTTCTTGTCGAAATGCGCGAGAAATCTGTTGTCCGAATTTCGCCACTCGTATATATTCTGGTCCGGGTCTCCGACGACGAACAAATTATTATTGCCTTTGCAAAGCATATTTATAATATCAAGCTCTTTTTTACTGCTGTCCTGAAACTCGTCCACCTGGATATAATGCAGCCGCGATTTCCATTTTTCGAGTACGTCTTCGTTGTTTTCGAATAAATATATCACAAAATACAATAAATCGTTGAAATCCAGACCGTAGATTTTTTTCTGCTTATCGAGATATTTTATATATATTCTCTCTTCAAGGCTAACGGGATTATTAGACGAAAAAGAATACGCGGGGTCAATCATCATGGGGATATATTTTAAATGAGCCTTTTGTCTGTATATATATTCCAGAATTTTCTCGAACGAATTATAGTCAAGCTTTATTTCGTATTCCGCATATATTTCGTCGATTATTTTCTTCTGCCTGCCTGCGTCGAGAATCTTAAAATTCGACGGGAAAAATAATCTATTTATGTCTTCTTTTAAAACTTTAACGCAGAACCCGTGATAAGTCGTGATTAGACCGGAGTCGTAACCGTCTCCGAGTATGCGCTTTATTCTTCCCCTCATTTCGTTCGCGGCTTTGTTCGTAAAAGTAACGCATAATATATTTCTGGGAGAGATGCCGAGTTCTCTGACAAGATAGGCGAATCTGTGGGTTAAAGTCCGGGTTTTGCCCGAACCCGCCCCCGCGATTATCCTGTAGTATCCCTCTGTCGCCCCGACGGCTTCGCTCTGGCTGCCGTTCAGCCCCGCGAACAAATCTATGCCGCCGTTATAATCTATATTAATATTTTTATTTAAGTCAGACAAAAAAATCCGCCTCCGTAATTTTTTTAAGTTATACGCGAGTTACGCAGTTAGTTTAATTTCCGTCCAAGCCCTCTTTTTTAAAGAGGGTGGCAGTCGCGTAAGCGGCTGACGGGTGTTTTTGAAATTTGATGTTGGGTACGGAGAGACAAATCCCCCGTCACTTCGTGACACCCCCTTTGTAAAAGGGGGCAAACACCCGCCGTCTGCGGACGGCACCCTCTTTACGAAAGAGGGCAAAGATAATAAATACGCCGGGCGCGTAACTTGTATTATATAAAAACTATAGCATAAAATTATTTTTATTTCAAGGCAATAATTTTTAATTTTAACATATTTTAATATATATTTTGTTGAATTATATAAAATATTATGATATAATAGATAAAAATGTAAATATTTTAAGATAAAGCGAATAAAAATAAAAAAGGATATATGGAAAACATGGTCAAAACAATACTTACAACCGGACTTTTCGGCATAGACGGATTTATTATAACGGTCGAATGTTTTATGAGCGCGGGTATGCCCGCCTTTGAAATAGTAGGGCTTCCCGACGCCGCCGTAAAAGAATCGAAAGAGAGAATCAAAGCCGCCATGAAAACCTGCGGTTTCGCCGTGCCCAACAGGATTATAACTATCAATCTCGCCCCCGCGGACAGAAAAAAAGAAGGCTCCTCTCTTGATTTGGCTCTCTTCGCGAGTATACTCGCGAACGAAAAAGAACTGGATTTCGATTTCGAAAAGATGTGCTTCATCGGGGAACTCTCCCTTGCGGGAGATATAAGGGCGGTGAACGGTATCCTGCCGATGTGCATAGCGGCGAAAAAAGCCGGCATAACAAAAATATTCGTTCCTCACGACAACGCGGGCGAGGCGGTTCTGTGCGGCGGAGGCGGCGCCGGCCCCGGCCTCGAAAGTAATCCGGGAGTCGAAATATTCCCGGTAAAAAATATCGTCGAGTTATATAATCATCTTTCCGAAAACCGGCTGATTGAACCGGTTACATATCTCGAAAGCGAGTATTTAAGCCTCGATTTTGTCAGCGAACTGGATTTCTCGGACGTTAAAGGTCAGGAAAAAGCCAAGAGAGCGATTGAAGTCGCGGCGGTCGGCTCGCATAACGTCCTGTTTATCGGTCCTCCCGGAGCGGGAAAAAGTATGCTGGCGAAAAGAATCGGGGGAATACTTCCGCCGATGAGCTTCGAAGAAGCCATAGAAACCACTAAAATACACTCCGTCGCGGGTATAATAAAGCAGAATATGTCGCTCATAACAGACAGGCCGTTCAGGTCTCCGCACCATTCGGTTTCAAGGGGCGGACTCACCGGAGGAGGGAGAGTGCCGATTCCCGGGGAGATAAGTATCGCCCACAACGGCGTACTGTTCATGGACGAATTTCCCGAGTTCTCGCGCGACGCGATAGACTCGCTGCGTCAGCCTCTGGAGGACGGGGAAGTGACTATAACGAGAACGAACGGCAAAATTACTTTCCCGTCGGAATTTATGCTCGTGTGCGCGATGAACCCGTGCAAGTGCGGGTATTACGGTCATCATACCAGACCCTGCGCCTGTTCTGAATCCGAAAGAAAAAAATATCTGTCGAGAATCTCCGGACCTCTGCTCGACAGAATCGATATACAAATAGAAATTCCGTCGGTGTCTTACGGCGAAATAAAATCGACCGGACAAAGGGAAACTTCACAAGACGTCAGAAAGAGAATAACCGACGCGAAAAAATTTATGTTCGAGCGCTGCAAAGACGAAAGCGGCGGGAAAAAATCCATAATATACAGCAACTCGAGAATGAGCGCGAAGCAAATGCAGAAATACTGCGTTCTGGACGAGGAAGCCGAAAAAATCATGCGCTCCGCGTTTGAACGCCTCGGACTTTCCGCGAGGGGATACGACAGAATCCTGAGAGTGTCGCGTTCGATTGCGGATTTAGACAGGAGCGAGGTCATAAAAAAGAACCATATAGCCGAAGCCATACAGTTCAGGTCGCTTGACAGAAAATACTGGACCTGAAAATAAAATAGACTGCGACTTAATAAAAAAAGAATTGACAGGAGAAACGAAAAATGTTAAAATAATATAAATAAAAGAGATATAATAGAGCGTTTTTTCATATAGTTATATTAATTAAAATCAAAAGAGGGTATAATTATTATGAAAAATCACCGTAAATATCTTTTAAAATTCTATATTTTTGTTTTTATGTATATTTTTATGGCGGCGTTTATTTTATATCTGACGTTTCGGGCGGACGCCGTATCTGCCGGCCATCGCAATATTTTTGTGAGCGCCGACGCGGCAAGTATTAGTAAACCCGTGATAATAATAGACGCGGGCCACGGGGGAATCGACGGCGGCGCGGTGGGAACCGACGAAAATATAATAGAAAAAAATATAAATTTATCTATAGCTTTAAAATTAAAGCGTTTATTTAAAATCACGAACGCCGAGGTTATTTTAACCCGCGAAACGGATATATTATTGAACGACGACGGAGCGAAACGAAGAAAAGCGTCCGACCTGGCAAACCGGGTGAAAATCGCGGATAAATATCCCGGCGCTATATTTATCAGCATACACATGAATAAATATCCCGGCGAAAGATACAGGGGTATGCAAATCTTTTTTTCGCAGAATAATCTCGACAGCGCGAATTTAGCCGAACTGCTGAAACAAAACAACAGAACGTATCTTCAGCCCGAAAATAACAGGGAAATAAAACGCGGCAAAGATATTTTCGTACTCGAGAATATAAAAAATATCGGGATTCTTGTAGAGTGCGGTTTTTTATCGAACGCGGAAGAGGCGCGGCTGCTTACGCAGGACGATTATCAGAATAAAATCGCGAAGATAATATTCGCTACGGTCGCGGAGTTTGAAAAAAAGTTTTGAAATAGTTTTATATAAAATTTAAAAAAGTTGAAATTAAAGGAAAAAATCATGGCTAAAATAAATCAGAAAGTCTACGTCTGCTCCGACTGCGGCGAACAGACCGCGAAATGGTTCGGGCGCTGTCCGTCGTGCGGCAGCTGGAACACTATGCGGGAGGAAGATTATTCGCCGCCGTCCGTAACGGCGAAAGCAAGCGGAAAATCGGGAAAAATAAACGCCGCCGAAAGATACCAGAGTAAAAATCCCTCCAAAACGTCCGTTTTGAAACTCAGCGATATAAATTTAAGCGGCGAAATAAGATATAAAACCGGCGTGAACGAATTCGACAGGGTCCTCGGAGGGGGCATTGTAAAAGGTTCGGTCGCGCTTTTGTCGGGGGAACCGGGCATCGGCAAGTCTACCCTGCTTCTGCAAATCTGCGACAAATTCGGCAGGGATTTTAAAATCATGTACGTTTCCGGCGAGGAATCGCAGAGCCAGATTAAATTAAGGGCCGACAGGCTTAACGTAAACTCTGAAAATTTATATGTCTATACCGAAACCAATATAGAAAAAATACACAACGCGGTCGACGATATACGGCCGGATTTGCTTATTATAGATTCTGTCCAGACTATGTATGATAATAATTCCGCGAGTTCGCCCGGCAGCGTTTCGCAGGTAAGGGAGTCCGCGCTGTCTTTTATGCAGAAAGCGAAAACCGAGGAAATCTCGGTCATTCTCGTCGGTCACGTAAACAAAGAAGGCGGCATAGCCGGACCGAAGGTTCTCGAACACATGGTCGACGCGGTGCTTTATTTCGAGGGTGAACGCCAGCAGTCGTACAGGATAATCAGAGCGGTCAAAAACAGATACGGCTCGACGAACGAAATAGGCGTGTTTATGATGACCCGCGACGGACTCGCGGAGGTCGCGAACCCGTCCGAAATGCTGCTTTCGGGCAGGCTTCTGGACGTTCCGGGAAACTGCGCGGTAAGCGTTATCGAGGGAACGAGGCCGTTAATTGCCGAAATACAGGCTCTTGTTACAAATACGGCGTTCCCGTCGCCCAGGAGAATGGCGAACGGCGTGGATTATAACAGGCTCTGTATGCTGATTGCGGTGCTTGAAAAACGTTTGAGATTAAAGCTGTCTCTGCAGGACGCTTATGTAAACGTCGTCGGAGGTTTGAAGATAGAAGAGCCTTCGTGCGACCTCGCGGTCGTTCTGGCTATAATATCGAGCTATAAGGACTCGCCGGTGAACAACGATATCGTCGCTATGGGCGAAGTGGGTTTGTCCGGGGAGCTTCGTCAGATAAGCAACATAGACGTAAGGGTATCGGAAGCGTCGAGACTGGGATTTAAAAAAATAGTTCTTCCACACAAAAATATAATAAACCCGAAAAATACCGATAAATCGGTCGAAATCATTTATGTTAAAAGTATTTTTGACGCCCTTGATTTGCTCGGGTGACGTTTTTTTGGTTTTCCGGTATTTTTTTTCTCCCGCTTTTTCTCCGCGGCTGATAATATATACAGCCAGAATCGCTTATTTCGTTTACGGACTGCGCGGCCGCGGCCGAACTCGAATAAATATTTTTCAGTCCGCACGCGCCGTCCTGCTGGAATTTACAGGTGTCAGAACATCTTATGAGCATAGACTCCTCCGAAAGTGATTTTGAATTTAGTATAGCTTTGCAAAACGATTTTATACATGAAATAAAATTTTATAACAGAACTGTAACAATAATAAAACTAAAAAATCACGAATTACGCAGTCGGTTTAAATTTGCGCCAAAGCCCTCTTTTTTAAAGAGGGTGGCAGTCGCGTAAGCGGCTGACGGGTGTTTTTGAAATTTTACGCCGCATACGGGGAGACGAAAACACCCGCCGTCTGCGGACGGCACC
>WRMA01000050.1 GCA_009777355.1 Oscillospiraceae bacterium
TAAGACGCTTTCGGAGTGGGCGGACACTACACAAATACCCGCCCACGTCCTCAAACAAAGGCTTAACAAATTAAAATGGAGCGTTGAAAAAACACTATCAACGCCCGCAAGAAAGAAAAACAACCGTCAATAGGCGGTTGTTTCATTTTACGGCAAAGAGAGGTGAAAAAGGAAATGGCAGGCAGAAAGGAATACGAATTATTATTAAAATTGCAAGCGGCTTTGGGCGGTAACTTTAATTCGACCTTTCAATCCATAAGACTATTGAAAGCACAGTTATTTTCGTTGAATGTTTCCATTAATGTTATTAAATCTTTGGTGTTTCTCGTAAGCCTATCAACTTTGAAAACCAAAACATTATTTACTTTGCCGTCGTTTATATCGTCAATCAGCTTATTAATGGCAGGGCGGTCAACAATGTTCTTTCCATAAATTCCTTCATCAACATAAATATCGTATAATTCCCAGCATTTTACTTTTAAATAGTCTTTTAATTTTTCCTGCTGGGCGCGAATTGAAAATCCCTCTTGTACTTGCTCCTCTGTTGAAACTCGACAATAAATTCCCGTTTTAATACTATCAGTCCTCTTTCTTTTCAAACAGAGAAGTTTTTATTTTATTTGCTTTGTTTCGAGGAATTGACGTTCGCATGAAAAATTTTAACATACGCTTTTGAATTTCTTTTGGCAATTTAATTTTTTCTCCCTCATTGATGTCTGTTACGGTTTCTACTTCTTCAATATCAGCTTGAATGTTTTTTTTCCATTTTAAGTAATACCCCCTGTAACGAATCTTACTTAAAATGTATTAAATCGCTCTTAAATATATTCCCGCCCTCTAAAACAAATAAACTGCATAGGCTCGATTTTACCGCCCTTTTGCAGTTTATGGTTTTTTTACAGGTTATTAAATTAAACGAAAAATACTTGAAAGATTTCATAAGCGCCGACGATAAACAAAAACTGGATTCTGTCTGGAAAGAAGCCGAAGCTGCGCTAAATAAAGTAAAAGACAGGACGGGAGCGGGAAAAGATATGCTCGGCTGGGTTGATTTACCCGGAAATTACGCAAAAAAACCGGAATTAATAAATGAGCTCGACAGAATAAAAGCGGCGGCTGAAAAAATCAGGAAAAATTCAGAAGTCGTTATAGTCGCGGGAATCGGCGGGTCTTATCTCGGTTCGAGAGCGGCTATAGAATTTATAAAATCGCATTTATATAATAATACAGAAAAAGATACGCCCGATATTTATTTTCTCGGAAACTCTATAAGCACGGATAATTTAAACGAGATAATTAAGATTTGCGAAAAGAAAAATTTCAGCGTTATCGTCATATCAAAATCGGGAACGACGACCGAACCCGCGATTGTTTTCAGAATTTTGAGAGGACTTCTCGAGAAAAAATACAATAGTGAAGAAGTGAAAGAGAGAATATTTGCGATTACTGATAAAAACGGCGAAAAAAGCAAGCTCAAAGCTCTCGCGGATTTAAAAGGCTATGAAAAGTTTGTCGTGCCGGACGATATAGGCGGACGTTATTCTGTTTTGACGGCCGTCGGACTTCTGCCGATTGCAGTCGCGGGAATCGACATAGACGAGATAATAGAGGGCGCGGCTTTCGCAGAAAAAACTTATCTGGAGTTCAGTAAAAACAACGACTGTTTAAAATACGCCGTACTCAGAAATTTACTCTATCAAAAAGGCAAGAGCGTCGAAATAATGGCGGCTTACGAACCGGCGCTTGCGATGATGAACGAATGGTGGAAACAGTTATTCGGCGAAAGCGAAGGCAAAAATAAACTCGGGATTTATACTTCTTCGGTTATATTCACGACGGATTTACATTCTTTGGGGCAGTTTATCCAGGACGGTTCGAGAATAATGTTCGAGACTGTAATAAATATAGAAAATTCCCAAAGTGATTTCGTTATCCCCGCGGACAGCGAAAAAATCGACGGCATGGATTACGTCGACGGAATGACGCTTCACGAAGTGAATTATAAGGCGATGCTGGGAACTGTAATCGCCCACACGGACGGCGGAACGCCTAATATAATCTTAAATATTAATAAAAGAGACGAAAAAACTTTCGGCGAGTTGGTTTATTTCTTCGAACTTGCGTGCGCGGTTTCGGGATATATGCTGGGCGTTAATCCGTTCGACCAGCCGGGAGTCGAAGATTATAAAACCAATATGTTCGCGCTTCTCGGCAGACCCGCGGACAAAGACAAAAATTATCCCGAAATAAGAAAAGAGATAGAAAAGAGAATATAAATTCAGAAAAATAAAAGGGCGGAGTTATATTAATTATTTTTTTAATTTGCAGGTAAACGTGAATTTAGCGCCCATGCCGGGTTCGGATTCGACTTTTATATCTCCGTCCATCATCTGTATTATGCGCTTTGCGAGAGCGAGACCGACGCCGATTCCTCCGTGTTTTCTCGTAATGCTTCCGTCCGCCTGCTCCAGCATTTCAAACAGGGTCTCCTGATTTTCCTTCGATATTCCTATGCCGTTGTCCGATATTTCGATTTCGAGAGTCGCGCTTTTGTTATTTTCGCCGGCCATGCGGGCCGAAAAATATATTTCGCCGTTTTCCGGAGTAAACTTTACGGCGTTCGCCATTAAATTGGCGATTACCTGTTTGAGATGCTTTTCGTCTCCGGTCAGCCTTCCGGGGATTTTTGAATCTATGTTATATTTAAACGTCTGGCGTTTCAGCGAAGTGTTATACTCGGCAATCTGGATTATAAGCCTGAACATATCCCCCGTATCGAAAGAAGCCTCGAACAGGCTGAACACCCCCTGTTCCATAACCGACATATCGAGAACGTCGTCTATCATGCTGAGCAGCGTGTGCGCGGCCGAATTTATTTTCGCGCAGTTTTCTTTGACGGACTCGGAAATATCCTGCATCCTTATTATCTGCTCATAGCCGATTATTATATTTAGAGGCGTTCTCATCTCGTGGCTCATCCTCGACAGGAACTCGCTTTTCGCCCGGCTGCCGCGCTCCGCCAGTTCTTTTGCAGTCACCAACCCCTCTTCGAGCGTCCTTATTTCGGTCAGGTCTTTCGCAATCAGCGCGAGGTTATTCTTCCCCGTTTTCACGACCGATATCTCAAGTACGCGCTTTTCCGCGTTCTTACAGATTATATCGGTTTCAAACAACAATTCCTCTCCCCGCATCGCGACGGGAATATACTTGTCTTTTATGTTTGCGAGAGTCCGTTCGTCAAAAATCAACCCGAGGCCTTTTGAGACGATATCCGATTTCGTGTATCCGGTAACGGGGAGTACCGCGGGGTTTACGTATTCCACGACGGCGTCCGAAGAAATATATATGTTTAAGTCCGGGGAGTTTTCGACTATCGAGAACTGACGCTCCATGGCTTCCCGTTCGAACACTCCCGAAAAAATCCCCGCCGTCATAACCGCAAGGTTTTTCTCGCCGGAGCGCCACTCCGTATTAAAGTCCTCCCTCGAAAAGACGAGCGCCGCGCGCATTTTACCCTTCACGCATATCAGGGTTATAATATAGTCTTTCAGAGTCTCGTCTACCTGAAGCAGATTCCTGTAGACGGGACTGTCCGAATGATAACAAACGCTTTTTTCTCCGTTTGTTCCGCTCCCGAGCAGCGCGTTGACCGCCGACTGGGTCTTTTTGCCGAATTTAATCTTGTCGTTTATGTGGCTCCGCAGCTTTATTCCGGGTTTGAGCCATTCGCTCCGGCATACGAGACTGTCGCTCTCTTCGTCGAGTTCGTACATAAGGACCGCGTCCGTGTTCATAAATTCCCCGATTGTCCGCAGCGTCTCGGGAAACAGCGAGACGGGGTTGTCGTCCCGCAGAAACCTGTTCTGTATTCTGGTAAGAAGCTCCTGCTGACCCAGCCGTTCGTCCAGGGCTCTGATATAATTTACGATTTTGATTTGGTTGCGCACCCTTAATTTAACGAGTTCGGGCTTGAACGGCTTTATTATATAGTCCGCCGCCCCGAGAGCCAGGCCTTTTTGTTCGTCTCCTATCGTCGCTATTCCCGTAACGAAAATAACGGGGATATTTTTTGTCTTCTCCGAATTTTTCAGCATGAAGAAAATTTCATATCCGTCCGTTTCGGGCATGATTATATCCAGCAGAATCACGTCGGGAAGAAACTCTTCGGCCGCTTCGACGGCGTCCGTTCCCCCGCTTGAGGCGTAAACGACGTATTCCGGACTGAATATGTCCGTAAGCGCGATAATATTCATGCTTTCGTCGTCGACAATCAAAATACTGTTCTTATTTATTTTTTTACCGTCCGGTTTACCGCCCACCGTTGACCTCCCCGATTCTACTCTGCGTCTTATCTTAATTTCAGGTTTTTAAGCTCTTCGAGCGCCTGTTTGAATTTAAATTTTTCTATATAGCCCGCAAGCTCTTCCGTTCCGGGTATGCTTTTCAGAACGCCGATTGATTTTATACACTCGGGGTTTCTGTTTTTCAGCATAATTTCGAGATTTTCTATAATCCTGCGTATTTTTTCGGCGCTCGGACGCGCCGCGCGCATTTCGCCCGCGCCGCCGCGAATCCGGTCGCTCGTCAGTTTTTCCAAGACCGAATTAAGCTCCGCTTCAAGGGTATCCAGCAGATTATCTAAACCGGAACCGTCCGCGCCGGAATTTTCCCGCGAGAGCATAGATTCGACTTCGCCGGAAATTCCGGCGAGCCCGGCTTCGCCGATATGCCCCGCGCCGCTCTTTAGAGTATGCGCCAGCCTCCTCGCGAGCGTGATATCCCCGGCTTCGAGGGCTTCTTTGATTTCGGCGTATACCCCGGCGTGGTTTTTCACGAAAGTTTCCTCCAGCTGCCTTTTCAATTTTTCCTCTTCGGAAACGCCGGCGGCCTTATCCGCGGACGAAACGCTCTCGACGGGGAGATATTTAATCAGGCATTTCCAGAGTTCCTGAGACGTAAAGGGCTTGCCTATGCAGTCGGTCATTCCGCTGAACTTATATAATTCTATATCGTTCGACATTATATTCGCGGTCACCGCGACTATCGGGGTTTCAACCCCCAGCTTCACGATTTTATGGGAGGCTTCCAGACCGTCCATAACGGGCATGTGAATATCCATCAAGATTAAATCGAACGGTTTCTTGCCGCTCTTATACATACGCTCGCTTATTATATCCAGTCCTTCCTTTCCGTTCCCCGCAACGACCGTCTTTAGTCCGATTCTCGCGAGATGGTCGCATATAACCTGCTGATTAAGGCCGTTGTCCTCGCAGACTAACACTTCCCCCCTGAAATTAGGCTTTTCGAAATCGCTTATTATAATTTTCTCCGGAGGTATTTCAAGGGAATCCCCCACCAAATCGAATCTGACGCCGAAGCTGAACCTGCTGCCGACCCCGACCGCGCTTTCGGCGGTCAGCTCCCCTCCCATAAGCTCGATTATATTTTTCGTTATGGCAAGCCCGAGACCCGTCCCGCCGAACCTTCTGGTAATGCTCAGGTCCGCCTGAACGAACGGGTGGAATATTTTTTCGAGCTGTTTAGGACTTATGCCTATCCCGCTGTCCTTTATTTCAAAGCGTATGCCTATGCTTTTTTCGTCCTGCCCTTCGGGAGCGGCGGAGAACTTCACCGTTCCGGAATTTGTGAACTTCACGGCGTTCGACATTAAATTTAGTATAGCCTGCCTCAGCCTGACCGGGTCTCCGAGAAGTCTGCCGTCAATCGAAGGTTCGGCGTAGCAGTAGAGCGTTATGCCTTTTTCTTCGGCTTTCGGCTTTATCACGGACTGGCAGTGCGCGAGTACGTCGTGCAGATTGAACGGTATATGCTCGAGCGTTATTTTGCCCGACTCTATTTTCGATATATCGAGGATATCGTTGATAACTTTAAGAAGCCATTCGGCGCTCTCCCGTATGTTGGCTATATAATCCCTGGTTTTCTGTGGCATTTCGCCGTACTGCGCAAGCTCCGCGAACCCGATTATACTGTTCATGGGGGTTCTTATTTCGTGGCTCATGTTTGCCAGAAAAGCCGATTTCGCGCGGTTCGCGGACTGCGCGTCGTCGCGCGCGCAGCGCAGTTCCTCCTGATTTTTCTCGGTCTCCAGCAGATATTTCTTATATTCCCTGTTTCTTTTGGCTACTATCTGTATTAAAACGATACTCAAAGCCGACGCCATAATAACCCCGATAGTTATTAAAAACCTCTGCACCTCGTTCAGACTCTGAAGATAATCGTCGACCAGAACCGAAACGCCGAGATACCAGCCGTTTTCAAGCCGCCTTATGGAAAATATCCTGTGTTCCCCGTTGGGATTTACTATTCTCGCGCCGTTGACCTCGCGGCGCCCCCCGTCGAGTTCTTCGACGATTTTAGTAAAGTCTCCGCCCCTTTCCCTGAAATTGGTGTTGAGGGCCGCCGGCTCGAAATGCGCGATAACGGTCATGTCTTTGTCGAGGAGCAGCCAGTTGTTCACGAAACTGCCGAGGTCGTCGAAAGAAAGTTCATGGACGACGCTGATTAAAACGTTCATGCAGACTATTCCCAGTCTCTCCGAATAGTCCTCGTTATATATATTTTTAACGTAAGCGAAAATATTCTCTTCCGTAATAACGTCTTTATATATTTCCGTCGCGGCGATATCCCTGCCCGAACGTTCCGCCGCGGCGAACCACGGACGCCCATGCGGGTCGAAATCATAGGGAATGTCCCAGCCGAGCCCCGTGAATCCCGAGTAGCCGCTTTCATATTCGCTTTCAAAAACCCCGCGTTCGAACAAAACGTAGAAACCCATAAACCCGTTGACTTTATCTTCCATATCCCAATAATCGGTCATACTGACGACATAATCTTTGATTTCTTCGATATCCGAGCCGCCGAGCAGCATTTTTCTCACGGAGTCGCCCACGATACTCAAAGTGACTTCGAGTTCTTTCAAATCCGAGACGAGCTTCGCCTCGACGTACTCGGTTATGATTTTCGACTCGTTCTCCAGATGCCCGCGTTCTTTGCCGACGCCGAAGAGATAGTTTGCGAGAATCATAATCCCGAAAGCGAGGAACACAAACAGAATCTGTATGTAAGGTAGACGCAGAGAGTTAAGCGAAGAAATCCTTCTGATAAACGCGACCATAATTTATTACTCTCCCCCCATATTAATCATACCCGTACAACCATTATAATATAGAAATATATTCTTGTCAAGGTATTTTTAAGTAAATTTTGTTTTTCTTGGTTTTTATTTTTAACCGCGGTTTTTTTTTGCGACTTATACCGAATTGCGAACAAAATGAACCTTTGTCGTAGGGGCGATTATCAATCGCCCGTGTAGATTCTGCCATTCCGGCGGGCGATTAATAATCGCCCCTACATTTTAATTGCAAATAGGTATTACCATGTAGGGGCGGCCATTGGCCGTCCGTCTGAAAACGTCGAAACTGCGTTGGTTTTGCGGACGCGCAATGCGCGCCCCTACAATTAGGATTTTCAACCAAAAAGACGGTTTTCCCTTAATCTCGGGGTGAAAACCGTCTTTTTACGCTTTTTTAAATATCTGAATTTTGATTCTCTCCAAACTTACGGCGTTATATTCCAAGCGATGTCTGATATATTAATTGTCAAATTCCTCTGACTTGAGAGAGCGCTTCCGGGTATTAATATATTTATTGGCGTGTTTACCTCCGCAGTCGGAGTGCCGGAAAAGAAGTATGTGAGACCGTTTGACGAATATGCGGGAGGAGGAGTGGAAGAAATTTCGATTCCGTCAGGAACATTTGTTACCCACGACGGCGACACAGTATAAATTGAATCTCCGCTTATGGTCATGATAAGAAATCTCGCGTCCGAACCTGTGGGAAACGGTACGTTTACGTTGCCGCTGACCCCGCCGTATAATGCGCTCGCATCCCAAACCCTCCATCTCGCGGTTGAGCTTACGGATACCGGCAGCGACGCTCCCCGAACGGCGGACTCCGGAATCGTTACGTTGCTTATATTCCAATTAGATATAGCCGTCGGAGTACCGGTAAATCTAATCGTAACAGAATTTCCCGAACCCGAAACGGTTACTGCGGTCGCCGTTAAACCGTTAGGAATATTACCGAACCAACCCGTAACATTTGTAGTTGCAAGAGTCGAATTAAATCTGTCGCCCGTTAAATTAATCGTCAAGGTCAAATCTTCACCGCTCGTATTAGTCGCGCCGCTTGTCGGAAGCGCAGTATTTACTCTTCCCCCTACAACTACCAACCCGGAAATCGCGGCGGTACGGTTACTAATATTCCAGCGGGCGTTTGAGCTTGAAGTTATACTTAAACCAGAAGCTCCCTGAACGGCGCTCACCGGAATAGTTCCCGTTATATTAGCCGTTGAAGCCATCGTCGGAGTTCCGCTTATTTCAATCGTAATAGACGACGCCCCCGCCGTCACGGCGCTTACAACTTGCGCAGTCACACTTGTTCCCGGTCGACTAGTAAACCATGCGCTAACATCGGTATCGGCAGCAATATTTGCAAACGTTTCATTCGTTAAATTAATAGTGAACTGCTGATAAGGCGATTCAAAAGGCACGGTCACAGAGCCCTGCACGATTACGCCGGCGATTAAAGCCTGGCGCATCGCGGGAATAATATTATATCTCGCGTCAGATTTAACACTTATAGCCAACGGGTCGCCCGTAGAAAGCCAAGCGCCCGGAATTGTTCCTTCTATATAGGCAGTAGACGACGCAGTCGGCGTACCGCTTATATTAACCGCGATAAAATCCGCTCCCGCGGCCACAGGCGCGGCTAAAACTGCCGACAGACCTCCCGGAAGATTCAGCCAATTCACGTCAGTTCCCGAGCTTTGCGCCGTAAACGTTTCATTTATCTCATTTCGCAACCTGATTATTATTTGCTGTGTCTCAATAGGACTATTCGTTCCGCCGGGTATATACGTTCCGTCTACCGTCACTTCATCAACGTATGCAAAGCGGTCTTTCGGGCCTGTCGTATCAGCCGGGATACCGGGCGGGGTTCGCAGGAGCTGTTTCGCGCTCGCGGGTTTAGCCGACCCCGCGCGAGTCCAGATACTCAGCGCGCCGATAAATTCAGCCGTCGATATCTTCACTTTAGACGGATAATCCTTATCCCATTTCTCGCTCGTGTACCAGGAATCTTCGAATTTCAAATCGGTCAGCAACGCCGAAGGAGCCGGCGCGAGACCAGGTTCCGGAGGAGATACCAGCCGGGTCAGCATAAGTTCAGAACCCCGGAACAGGGTAACCCCCCTGCGGAATCTGATTTCCTGTTTGCGGTAGTTTACGGCGTATTTCGGAGGTTTCAGCTCGCTCGATATATTCAGAGTCCGGGGTTTGCTTCCCGGAATAAACGTATAACCTAAAGTACCGGCCATTTCAGCCGTCCTCGGCGGTATGCGTACCACATACGGCGTTTTTACGACGTCTTTCGAACCGAACTCCCTGTATGTAAACACGGGTATTCCACCCAGCCTCGGAGTACCGTCGGAATTATCTCCGCTTCCTTTCGGCTGCATCATGCCGAAACCCCTGTTGTCGACGGGAGAGTTTTTGTCCATTGCCAACCCTACCTCGATAATCGGTCTGTCTACCCCGTTGTCCGATATTACCGCCTTGAATTCTTCTTCGACCGACCGCATATTATATTGGCCGGATTCTTTCAAAGCCTTTTTTGCCTCCGTATTTAAACTTACGGGCTCGGCCAGAGTCCATCTTCCCGCGGTAACGCCGGTTTCGTCCGCAAGCAGCAAGTAGTTCACGTTCAGCTTGAACAGCTTCGGACGGGGAGCGATTTGCGGGAACTTCACCACGGTGAAATTATCGTAGGGCTGTTTCGTAAGCGGATTTATGTCCGTATCCGACAAGACCAGGCGCATACCCTTATCCAGCAGTCTGGGAAAATTAACTTTATTGAACATTTCCGGGTTCGATACCCGTTTCCACCGGCGTCCTCCGTCGATACTATACGAACGTATCGTATAATAATCGGGGATAATCAGTCTTTCGGTCGATAAATTAATTGCGAATTCGGCGCGCAATTCGTCGTTCGGGCCGCTCGTCGCATAGGCCGTAATTTGCGGCGCGTTATAATCTATGCCAAATTCTTCTTCAGTATAGACAATCAGGTTATTCCATGTTCCGTCAACCGGGTTAATCGAATAATTTTCCCTCGCGCCGGTCGGAATTACCGCTCTCGCGCCCTCGGGCATACCCAAAAATGCGTTGCCCGTCACCGGAGTGGGCAAACTGGTATTCCCCATTCCTATTTTAGGTTCGTTTTTAGTGAGAAAATAGACGGTCATAAGCTGGGAATTTCCGCCGAACGCCTCGAATCCTATATGCGTAACTTCTTCCGGAATCAAAATATGCGTCAGCGCCTTACAGTTGTAAAACGCGCTGTAACCGATAGTCTTAAGCTTGCCCGGAAGAGTTACCCACGACAGGCGGGTATTGTTAAAGAACGCGTTGTTGCCGATTTCCGTAACGCTGTCCGGTATAGTTATGCTCGACAAATCGCGGTTATTGGAAAACGCATTGTCGCCGATAGAGGTAACCGGAGTATCGTCAATCAATCCGGGGATTGTCAAATGCTTCAATTTACCCGTATAGTTTCTTATCTCAACGGTATCGTCTGCTTTTATCAAATAATGAAAGTCTCCGTTCGTAAGGGCGGAAACCGTAAAATTAAACGCGCCGATAGAAATAAACGCGCAAAAAATCATTATTACCGATACTGAATAAAGTAATTTTCCCCTAAATCTATTATACATTACACAACGCGCCTTCTTCATATTTGACTTTCTCCTCAGTTTTATTTCAAAAATTCTATTTTTTGCGCAAACTGCCAAGTATTTTGAATTTCGACAGTTAATTTTTAATAAATATCCGCTGTTATTATATATCGGCAGAAAAACGGATTACTTTAGACGATTACCGAATTATTTATGTCGATTCGGGTAATTAAGCCCGGTATTTTAATTTTATCATATTTTTAGAGGAAATGCAACAAAAAAATTAAAATTTCATGAGAAAAAAATTTATGAAAATAAAAAAACATTTTTTTACTTTAAATAAAATTAAAAAAATAAATTTAACAATAAATTAAAAAATAGATTAAAAAAACTGTTGACTTTTTGATAAATCTGTGTTATCATGTATAAAACTATGATTGTGAAGTAAGCCGCCGCGGGGGGTATCTGTGAGAAAAACTGCGCAAAAAAATATAGATATAGTAAATATAACGGTTCTGGTTTTCGTAATCGCGGCGGTTCTGATTTGTTCGGCGCAGCCGCCGGTCTTTGCCGCAAGAAGCCTTAACGGCGAGGAAAAAAGGCTGATAGCCGAGATTTCTTCGAAGGAACTTTTCGGGCGCGCGGCGAGCGCGGGCGATATCGTCGCTTTCGAGAATTATCTTATGAGTACGTCCGAGCCGCTTACGGCGCGGGAAGTGGATTCTATGTTAGCCGAAATCGACGAGCTTGTAAAAATTATCGCGGATTCCGGCGCGAAGTCCCTGAACGATATACCTCAGTCGGTGATAAACCGCGCGATTAGTATTACCAACTCGGCGGCGTCGGTCGCGGGATTGTCGGTTGGCGCAACCGTCAATACCGCCGCGGTTGCGGCGGCGTTATCGGGGAGCGGAAGCAATAATCCGGGAAGTACGGGCGGCAATAACGACAGCAACAATAACAATGCCGGCTTGAATGACGGCGGGGGAGACGGTTCGACCGGCTCGGGGAATTTAAACGCCGGAGCCGTAAGCGGAGCGGGTTTGTTTAGTATAGTTATAACGGACAAAGCGACGGGAACACCGATTATTATCGGCGAGCAGACAATCAAAGCGACCGGATTCGCCGTTGGATTTTCACAAATCGTTTACGTTTCCGTTTTTGTTTTAATTTTTATTTCCGCGTTTGCGGCCGGAATGATAATATATAGTGTACGCCGGAAAAAAATACAGGGCGCGGGATTGCCGGGATTAAATAAATTATGAATAAAAAGAAAAAATTCGCAGAAATTATAATACGTACCGTTTTAACGCCTCTGGCGTTTAATTTGATTGCCGTTATAATATGCTATGCCGCGGTATCGCCGTTTGTTCCGGCGGCGGCGGCGGTTTTCGGGATTTTCAGCATAGAAACCCCTCCGTCGTTCGGCGGAGCGCCGGAATCTATATTTACGGGGGATTTGTCAAATGCAGATTCAAATTCTGATATTGACGGAGTCGGCGTCGGAGACGGCGGGGAAATAAGCCTAAACCCGGGCGGCGTGGATATCGCGAAAATAACGATGCCCAGATACGAACAGCATTACGCTAATTTGATTATAGAATCTCTTGACATAGAGTGTAAAATATATTTCGGCGACAGCGATACGGTTTTGAGACACGGAGCGGGACAGCATATGGGAAGCCGTCTTCCCGGCTTCGGTTCGCCGATTCTGATAGGGGCGCACGTCACGACTTTCTTTAAACGTCTCGGCGAAATCAAAGAAGATGCGATAGTTAAAATACAGACGAATCACGGAACGTATGAATATAAAGTGTTTGAGACGAAGACGGCAAAATACGACGACGCGAGCGCGTTTGACTTAGATTCAGACGAAGAGATACTTGTTTTGTACACCTGCGATTCGCTTAGCAAAATCAGTAAAACCGGATATAATTCAGACAGGTTTTTCGTATACGCGCGAAAAATATCGGGAGCGGCGGTGATTCAATGACGGCGCAGAACGCAAGGGAAAAAGCGAAAAAAAATATCCCGGGAACGGCGATTGCATATTTGTTTTCGTTTCTGCTGTTTATAACGCTTACGTTGACAGTATTATGCTTTAATATAAAATTTATATTGATTAGCGAAGATTTTATGCTTGCGAGGCTCGATTCGAGCGGTTATTATGAGATTACTTACAACGGCATACTGGAAAGCTATGAAAATATAGGCGTTCCTCTCGGAATACCCGGGGAAGCGTTCGAGCAGTCGTTCAACGTTCACATGGTAAGGCAGGACGTCAACAGAAGCGCAGCCGCCCTGTACTCGGGAAATAATAATTTTACGGTGAACGCAGACGCGTTGAGAGCGAGTCTGGAGAACGTTTTCGGGAGGCTATTGCCGGACGCGCCGCCTGGAGAAGATATAGATTCCGGCGTAATCGCGGCGGTTCAGGATTACTGCGTCTCGCTGTATGAAAGCGTTATGCAAATCCCGTTTGCGAAAGAAATTTCGTCGTATATAACGAAAATCGGGGGAATAATTAATTTACTGCTTGCGGCGTGTATCGCGACGACTATTTTATTTTCGTGTATTTTGGTTTTGGTAAAACGTTCGGACTCGGCGGAATATATATTTCAGGCGGTTGCCGCTTCGGGTTTGCTTTATTTTACGGCTTCGGGTTTCTTGATTTTGAGAGCGCCGTACAGGCTGCTTAATCTGGGCGCCGAGCCTCTGTACAGACTGGCGGTGGATTTCGCGGAATCTGGACTGACTGCGATATTTATTTGCGGAATCGTTATGCTAACCGCCGGTATCGCCGGGACCGTAATCTTGATAATCAGAAAAAAAGCAGGACGGATTTTAGTATAGGTTAATTAAGTTTGGTATATTAAAATAATCTCGGGAGAAGAATAAAAATAAATGAACAGAAAAGAAGAGAATGATAACCGCGCGGATTTCGGAAATCTGGAAAAAATCCTGAACGATTCAGACTGGGAAGGCGAGGTTAACACAAAAAGCGACGGTATTATCGAATCTAAATCGGGCAGACCGATAGAACTTAATCTGAATATCGCCGATGCGAAAAACGGCGACGGAGCGACCGTAAGGGATATACTGACGGTTTTCAGCCGCGGTTCGGTCAAAATATTTACGGCGGTTCTGGTATCCCTGATACTGGGCGTAATCGCGGTGTTGGTATATCACTTCGCAATCTATTCAAATTATCCCTACGCCGGTTCGGTTACGGGAGTCATATCGTTTAACTACGCCGGAGCGGAGGAAGGACTCGACCCGCACGGACGAAGACTCGACGTTTCGAAAATCGTCTCGCCGAATATTCTCGACAGGGCTCTGGCGGAGCTGAATATGTTCGAATACGGCCTGACTTCCGACGATATAAGGCAGAACGTGAGAATCGAGGGGATTATTCCCATAGACGCTATGCAGCGTATATTGATTATTAAGGAAATCGCGACCCGCGACCCTTCGAGGCTCGACGAACTGAATCAGCTGTCATATATATCCACGCAGTTCGCGGTTACCCTGAACGTTCCCTCTGAGTTCAGCTTTCTTGCGGGAACCAGGGGAGTGGAGCTGCTCGAAGCGATTTTCAGCTCGTATCAGCGATATTTCTTCGAAGAATACGGCGGGATATCCGTGTTGAGCACGGCGGTGGAGTCGCTGCCGCTGGAAGAGTACGACTACTTCGACGCGCACAGGGTCTTAAATTCACAGCTTAATAATATGCTCGCCTATCTCTCTGCTAAAAGCTCGGAAGCCCCGGATTTCCGTTCAATCGGCACTCAAATGAGCTTCGGCGATATTATCCTGAATCTGGATTTACTGAAGATAGACTTGTCTCTTATACGCTCGCTTATCGAGGTCAGGCTGGTGACGAAAGATAAGGATTTGTTAATGTCCACTTACACCTCGCTTATAACCGACATGAACATGAATAAAAATATTCAGTTGGAGAGAGCGAGGATAAATCAAAACGCCGCGCAGTCCTATCAGAAAGATTCCGTCGTGATTTACGGCGGGGGAAGCGGCGACAGTATGCAGCTTTCGCAGTCCAGCGACACTTACGATATGTTTATCAGGGCGTCCGCCGTGGCCGCGGTCGAAGCGATTAGACTTGAGGACGACATAGAATATTA
>WRMA01000051.1 GCA_009777355.1 Oscillospiraceae bacterium
TAAAAAGGTTTGAAAGGGGTTCGGGGAAAACTTTCCTTAAAAGTTTTCCCCGAAAAAAATAAAATCATGAATATAAAAAATATTTTAAATATAACAAAAGACGTCCTGACAAAAGCCTGTATATATTTTACGGCGATGATACTCGTCATAATATCGGTCTCACGGTTTCTTAACACGCCGCTCAGAGCCGATACGTGCTTTATGTTCGCTCTGGCTTCTCTCGGCGCGGGAATCTCCGTTCAGGTTTTTAAACTCAAAAAACTAAATCTAATAAGCCGTCACACGGCGTTTTTTATACTGCTGTATCTGTGTTTTCTGCTGGTATTTATTCCGTTGAGCCAATATACGATGGAACCGAACTCAGTTCTCTATTTATCAACTGCGTTCGTTATAATATACGCCGTAATTTTGGGCATAGTCACGGGAATAAAAGCGATTGTAAATTCCGTTAAAAATAAAAGACTAAAATACGACAGTCAGTTTAAAATTTAGTTAGTAACCCCCTGCATGAGAATTACCGGAAGCATCCAGAAACTCTGGAACAAGAACAAGTGTCCGGCGTTTACTCCCCAGAGATGACCCGTAAATCCGAGCGCGGCGGCTAATATTATCCCGCAGCCGAAAGCTACGGCCCGGATTAGTCCGTTGTTTTTTATTATGCTTCTCGTTCTGACCGCAATCGAAACGGCGCCGACCAGAGATTTGACGGATTCTCTCGAGACCACAGGGGAATCGACGCGCTCGGGCGCGAGCTGAATATCCCCGGGATTTTTCAGCTTCAGCACTCTGATGGGATATTTTTTTATATTCCCCAGTTTTGAGATTAGCGCGTCGTTTATATTGGGGTCGAACGTGCGTATGCATAAACAGGCGTTGATTTTCTTGATATTTTTTATTATATCGTGGAAATCGGACGTTATTTCGTATTTTATATACACTTTCGCGATTATTTCGGTTTCGGACGATAAAATCATTATGCTCCCCGAGCTTTTAACGAACGGGTCGTCAAAATTGGCGTCGTACTGCGGGGTGAGCCCCATATTCGATATATATTCCACCGTCCCGAGAAATAATTTCTGTCCGTTAGCGTCGTAGCATATCCCGTTATCGTCTATGCCTGATATTTTTATATTCTGGTTAAATCCTCCGTCAAAATTAGTCGACGCCTTAAAAGTATCGGCGGGGGGCATGTTAAGCTTGTCGAAAATCACGCATAAATTCTGGAGTACCGAGTCTATCCTGTTGTTTCCGTAGACTTTTATTCCCGAGATTTTGACCTGTTCGGACGGGAAAATATTATTGTCGTAAAGAGATATTATCTTCGTTTCCGCGCTTTCCCTCAGGCTTTCGGCCCCGATAAACGCGGCGCCGGACATGCGGGCCTGTTTCTGCGCTTTAAACGCGGGGTAAACCTCCGTAATAAACGAACACAGGGGAAGAGAACCCAAAAGCAGAACCGCCGCCGAAGACAGAAACCCGTACCAGTTTCTTTCATGCGGCTGATAGAACAAGGCGTAAAACGCAAGCAGGACAGCCGCGGCGAACAGAGCCGTATAAACAAAATATTTCAGCGAACCTCCGAGGGTTTTGTTTCTGTTTGTCCGGGAGAAAAAATTGGATATGAACTGGGTCTTGAATATCCCTCCGGAAAAAGCGCCCGACGGGAAGATATCTCTGAAGAGTTCCGTTTCCAATTCGGGCGAGCTGTAATAAGCCGAGTTTTCCGCGCGGACTGCGGAGTTCAGGCTTACGGCGTATTTAAGTTTTTTTGACGAGATAGTTTTGAGGCTCGTTATTTCGGAGTTCATATCGAGTATATTATAAAGACCCGAGAGGAGCATAGCGTATACGGCCGTCGAGTTATAGAGCGCTATGCCGAGACCGTTGTCTCTCATATACAGAGTGAGCATCGTATGGGCGAAAGCCAGAATAAAAAACAAACACGACATAGAATAAACGTTTATATTCGACTTTGCCGCCGATAGCGCGCCGTAAATCAGCGGTTTGAGATTAAGCGCGGCGGCTATAAGAAGAAGCTGCAGATTTACGTAAATATACGGTAGAGTATAAAAATCTATATTCAAAACGTTCGGCACGGGCAGAAAACCTATATACGGAGCGGTTTCCATATATAACAAAATCAGAAACAGTATCAAACTTACCGCGAACTTCGCGAACTCAGAACGGCAGACTCTTCTGTACGAAGCGAAAAGTTCCTGTACTTGTCCGCTTCCCGAGTATTCCCTGTTCGATATTTGATGGATAGGGGTCAGTCTCGTTTTGGATTTTTCCGCAGGCGAAACGTCCCCGCGGCTTTTTCCGCGTTCTTTGGCTTCGCGCGGATTTTTTTTGCCGGGCGTCCGGTCGTTTTCTTTTTCGCCGACGGGGTAATACCCCGACGCTTTGCCGATTCCGATAGCTTTCAGAAGCTCCAGGTCGATATCGTCCGTTTCTCCGGAATCATCCGAATCGTCCATGACGCCGCTTATCTCAAAATCTTCCGTTTCTCTTATTTTTGTTATTTCTTCGCGTGTTTCTTTTACGTCTTCGTTTCTATAGATATCTTCCCGGCCGCGAGACATAAACGACTCGACCGGGCTGCTTTTTCTGCTTCGCCCGTCCGGTTCTCCGCCGGTAAAATCCGGAACGTCCGTATTTTTTGAGTTAATCATGTCGAACAGCTCCGAGACGGCAGCCCCGTCTCTGAACGCGCCGTTGGTTTCATCTCCGCCGTCTTCCGGATTATCCGGACTGTTAAACGGCGATTTATTAATAGTTTCCTGCAGTTCGTCGAACAAATCGCTCAATTTCAACGAACTTTCTTTTGTATCTTTCATAATTATTCGATTCCGTCCTTTTTTATCTGCGTTATTCTTTTATTTTGCTATTTTGCGTCTTTGCCGGGCCGCTTCGTACATGAGAACCGCCGACGCGCACGATACGTTCAGGGATTCTATTTTCCCTGACATGGGGATTTTTACGACAAAATCGCTCTTCTGTATTATAACCGGCGAAAGCCCTTCTCCCTCGTTTCCGACGACCAGGGCCAGCGGCATAGAATAGTCCGCATCGGCATAATTCTTTATATTTATATTTTCCGTATTTTCTTCAGAAATATTCGAGTCAGCGTAAGACGAAAATATCCAGATGTTTTTATTTTTAAGCTCTTCGACTGCGTTCGCGATGTTTGCGACCTTGGCTATCGCCATATGAACCGACGCTCCGGCGGACGTTTTGCTTACTATGGACGAAACTCCGGCGGCGCGGCGTTTGGGTATGACTATACCGTGGACTCCCGCGCATTCGGCGGTTCTGATTATCGCTCCCAGATTATGGGGGTCCATGATTTTATCCGCGATTAATATAAACGGCTTCTCGCCTCTTTCTTCGGCGATTTTCAAGATATCCTCGAGAGCGCAGTATTCTTTCTCCGACGCCATAGCTATAACCCCCTGATGGGAAGAGCTGTTTATCATAGAGTCGAGCTTCGCCTTTTCAGTTTCGAGAACGGGAACTCCCGCTTTTACGGCTTCCGAAAATATTTTGGTAATCGAGCCTTCCCTCTGCCCGCTCTGGACAAAGAGTTTATCTATGGTCTTGCCGCTTTTGAGCAGTTCGAGGACGGCGTTTCTGCCGTATACCATGCCGGAATCCCGGATATACTCGTCCGACTGGGTTCTTTCCGGTTCGGCGCGTTTTTGAACCGCGGGTTTTCCTTCGAATTTTTTATTGTCTCTGCCGTCTCCGCCGAATTTTTTTTCAAAATTCCGGCCGGGCTTTCTCTCGGATTTCTGCGGGAAAGGTCTTTCGGGTCTGCTGAACCTCTGAACGAATTTTCTTTCCGGCTTGTCTTGATTTTTCGGAGAATAATCGGATTTACTTCTGAATCCGCGGGGATTATTGTCCGCGTTTCTGTCTTCGTACCGTTTTTTATACGGCTTATTCTGCGGCGGTTTCGGCCGGTCGCCGTATTTTTTTCTGCCGCCGCCGTCTTTATTTTTGTCTCTCGTATATCCCGCGTCTCTTGAAAAAGGCTTTCCGCCGGATTTAAAATTATCTCTGTTATCCTTCATAAAATTTTGATTTGCCTCCGATTTTGACTTTTATTTATTTTAATTCCCGTTTGTTCATATTTTTTACATTTTAAAGTTATATTATAATATTATAGCATATTTATTACGTTTTGTATATAGTATTAAAAATATTTTTAAATAATTTTATAAACGGGGATTATATTTAAAATGCAGAAGATTAAAGCGGGTATTATTATATTATTTTTAAATTTTTCGGAAAAGAGAAGAAACCAAAAAAATATTACGGTAATTATTTTATCGCAGCTCTATCTTTTTTTTCTCGCGTTCTGCATAGCGTTTTTTATATTCAAGCTGCTGACGGATTTCGAGGGAAGCACGCTCGCCCTTTTCCTAACGGACGAGTTCCCGTACGTTACCGGAATGTTCGCCAGATTTCTGACTTCATGGCTTATTATTTTACTTATCTGCGAGCTTTTATATTTCCTGACGTTTTTTTTATACGTTCCTCTTTTCGCGCTTTACCCGCTCTTATCCGCCGCGGGAGCGGCGAACGCCGCGAAAATCAATTTCAGGAACGAGCCGTTTGTTTTCACAGACCTGCTTCTATTCAAAGAATCAATCGATATAGCGGCCCAGTATCCGCTTGGATTAGATAAATATCTCCCGTTTCTTATTCCGGTTTTCGTACTGCTTATAATACTGCCGCTTTTTTTGAGACGTATTAAGCTGAATATTATAAAACGCCTGATTCCGGGAATTTCAGCGCTTATTATAATTTTATCTTTTTTTACCCACGCTTTTATCGCCGAAGAAACGCTTATAGAAAAAACGGCCCGCCAGACCGTCTGGAATCTTGCCTATGAATACCGGCAGAACGGCTTTATTCTTGAGTTTATGCTGAGCGTAAAACGCAGCCTTATGTTCGCTCCGTCCGATTATAACAGAAATAATACTAAACAGTACGCGCTTAATCTGGGTTATCCCGAAGATTATATAATGCCGGATATTAATAAAACTCCGGAAGAACTGCCGAACGTTATAGTTATTATGAACGAAGCCTACTGGGATACCGCTAATCTTACGGGGATTGCGTTTAACCGAGACCCTCTGGAATCCGTCCGGGAAATAATGCGTAGAAACGGCAACGCGAAACTGCTTTCTCCTCATATAGGCGGGGGAACTTCAAATATAGAGTTTGAGTTTCTGACCGGGAAAAATATAGTATATTATCCTCCGGCTTCTATTGTATACCAGCAGTTCGTAACGAAAAAACACTGGTCTCTCGCCTGGTATTTCAGAGACTTCGGCTATGCGACGACCGCGATACACCCGTATTACGACTGGTTCTGGAAAAGAAATACTGTCTATCCCCTTCTCGGCTTTGAAAATATATATTTCAACGACGGAAGTTTAAACTATATAGACGTAAAGGGCTCGTATATTTCGGACAGGGCCGTTTCCGACGAAATCATAAGCCGTTATAAAATGTTCTCGGACAATAATAAAAGGCCCGCGTTCACTTTCGCCGTTACGATGCAGAACCACGGTCCGTATTACGTCAGATACTCCGGAGACGACAAACAAATCAATCTTATAAATCAGCTTGACGACAATCCCAAAAACGCCGTCGAATCTTTTGCAGAGGGAGTCAGATTCGCTTCCGAAGCTTTTATATATCTTACCGAATATTTTAAAGAGATTGAGCGTCCGACCTATATAATCATGTTCGGAGACCACTCTCCCGCGGCAATCGTCGATATGGCCGAATTATACGCATCGGCCGAACCGACTGAAATGACCCCGGAGGTTTTATATAACAGATACGTCACGCCGCTTGTAATCTGGTCGAACAAAGACAGTCCGGAGACCGATTTAATCATACAAAACATCGGAACCGTCACCGCCCAAATGCTGACCGAAGAAATTTTCAACATAACGGGAATGCCGAAACCCGCCTATATAAAAATGCTTGAAAATATAAAACAGACGGCGAAAGGTTTTACCGGGCATTATATTCTCGGCGAAAACGGCGTCTACTCGCCTTCCGGAGATTTTGAGAAAATCAAAGACATTTACGAAAAAATGCGCATAGTCCAGTACGACGCTACTCTGGGAAGAAATTATCTGGGCGAAGAATAACGGCTACGAGTTACGCAGTTAGTTTTAACTTGCTCCAAAGCCCTCTTTTTTAAAGAGGGTGGCAGTCGCGTAAGCGGCTGACGGGTGTTTTTGAAATCTGACGCCGAATACGGGGAGACGAAAACACCCGCCGTCTGCGGACGGCACCCTCTTTACGAAAGAGGGCAAAGATAGTAAATACGTCAACTGCGAAACTTGTAACGGCTTAAATATTCCCGGGTTTCTTTATATACCTCAGGGCTTAAAAATATTACGGCGGCCATATTGGGCAGAGCCATCAGAGCGTTGAATATATCGGACAGACTCCAGACGATTTCTATTTTCATGACCGACCCGGCGACTATTAAGACCAGAAATATAAATTTATATATATTCCTGCATAGATTTATTGTTGAATCGCGGGCGTTTTCAAATAAATAGACGATGCTGCGCTCTCCGTAAAAACTCCATGTAACAAGAGTGGCGAGCGCGAAAAAAACGATAGAAACCGCGAGAAAAACGCTTGAAATATTGCCGAAAACGCTTGCGAACGCCGCGTCCGTAAGATTTATCCCGTCGAGTCCGGTTATTTTATAAGCGTCCGACGCGAGTATCGCAAGAGCGGTCAGGGTGCAGGATATTATCGTGTCGAAAAATACTTCGAATATTCCCCACATGCCCTGCTGAGCGGCGGACTGAGGAGACGATACGGCGTGGGCAATCGGAGCGCTGCCCAGACCCGCCTCGTTCGAGAAGATTCCGCGCGACGTCCCGAAACGTACGGCTCTCGACATGATGAACCCGAGTATTCCCGCTCCCGCGCGGCGCGCCCCGAAAGCGTCGTCAAAAATTAATTTCATCGACGGGATAATATTATTATAATTGGCAATTATAACAATGACCGCCGCGAGCATATATATTACGGACATCAACGGAATAAATTTCGACGTAAACGAAACGATTCTTTTCACCCCGCCGATAATTATCGCTCCGGAAATCAATGCGACGAGTATGCCGGTTATTATCCCCGGGATGTTAAAAGCGTTTCGGAAAGCGTTCGATATTGTGTTCGACTGGCTCATGTTGCCGATTCCAAACGAAGAAACGACGCAGAAAAACGCGAATATAACGGCGAGCGCCCTGTTTTTTAACCCGAACGAGATATAGTACATCGGTCCTCCGGAATATTCTCCGTTTCTGCTTTGTTTATAGAGCTGGGCCAGTACGACTTCTATATATTTTATAATCATGCAGAAAAACGCGCTGACCCACATCCAGAAAATCGCTCCCGCGCCTCCGGCCGTAATCGCGGTCGCGACCCCGGCTATATTGCCTACGCCCATAGTTCCCGCAAGCGCTGCCGATACCGCCTCGAACGGACTGATTTCTTTTTTGTTTTTCCTGCCCGGTTTTGATTTGTTCGGTTTCCCGAAAAGCGAGCCGAGCGTTTCTTTATGTATTTTTTTGATTTGAGTTATTTGGAAAAATTTAAATCTGAAAGTCAGGACGACGGCCGAACCCATGAGGACAAACAGCATCACGGGACTCCAGAGCGCCCCGCCTATTTTATTAATTAACTGCGTAAACTCAAGCATGAATATTTTAACCCCGATTTTTTTATATATATAAAATATATATGCCGTCACTCTTGAATAATTATTATAATTATGATATTATTATAAAATAATTTAAATTAAAAAAAATTTAATAACCGGAGAGAATCTATGAAAAAAATTATATTTGTTTTGGCTTTAATTTTAATTCTGCCTTCGCTGACAATTACAGCGTCGGCTTCACAGGAAAAAACCGGTCCGGACTATCCGGATTATATTACCGGCGGCTATTATCTCGTCGCCCACGCGATGGGCGCTCTCAACGGGGTTCCCTATACGAACAGTCTGGAGGCGTTTAAACAAAACTACGAAGCCGGGCACAGAGTTTTTGAAGTCGATTTGCAGATTACGTCCGACGATAAATTAATTACGATACACGACCACCGTATCGGTAAATCGACGACGTTCAAGCAGGAAAACGACGCCGTTCCCTACACTCTCATGACTTTTGAGGAGTTGTGCTATTTAATGCTGGAGTATCCGGATTTTTACGTCGTGACCGACAGTAAATACACGGATAACGATTCAAATAAAAGGGCGTTTGATATTATAAGCAAAGCGATAGACGCGATAGACCCCAAATTAGCGGACAGATTCGCGATTCAGGTTTATAATCAGTCCATGTATTATTTTCTAACGGAAAATTATTCTCTCTTCCCGCGTGAAAACTATATGTACACTCTGTATATGTCAAGCGACAGCAATCGGCAGGTTATAGATTTCGTGAAAAAAGAAAATATAAAAGCCGTCGTAATGTGGGATTTCCGCGCGAAAGACAAAGATTTCATAGCCGGGCTTAACGACGCGGGAGCGGCCGTCTATGCGCACACGGTCAACGACGCGGACGAAATCCTGGAGTTTTTCAGGAGCGGCGTTTACGGGATTTATACCGATACCGTAATCTATGACGTTATCGCCCCGCTTTCGGGCAGAGAAGTAACTTACGCCGATATATCCCCTCCCCTGCCCGTTCACGTAAGTTTCGATTTTGATTTCAGCGAGGATAATCGGGCGTCCGCGTGGGCGAAGCCGCAAATTATAAAGGCGGTTCAATCGAATCTCGTTCCGGATTCTTTACGGGAAAACTTTACGCGCAATATAACCAGGGCGCAGTTCTGCGCTCTCGCCGCCGCTTTTTACGAGAATATTACAGGCGAAGAAATAAAAATAGATGCAGGCACAGAAACAGATACAGCCGGTCCGTATACCGATACCGGCGATATTAATATAATAAAAGCGACGCTTATCGGCGTTGCCGAAGGCGTCGGAGGCGGCAGGTTCGACCCCGACTCCGGACTGACCCGGGAACAGGCCGCGGTCATGCTCTCGCGCCTCGCGTCCGCCGCGGGAAAACCGTTGCGGGAAAGAGAGCCGGTATTTTCGGATTCGGGCGATATATCTCTGTGGGCGGTTTCTTCCGTCGGCCGGGTTCAAGCGGCGCAAATTATGCTCGGCGCAAGCATAAACGCATTTTCTCCCAAAAATCCGTACACGATAGAACAGAGTATAGTAACCATGCTGCGCCTGTATAATTTATTTAAATAAATTAATTTTGAAAAATATATTGATTTTTGGTTTTAAATATAGTATTATATTATTGCGGTAATATTTAAAAAATATTTATTATTTAATTTATTGAGAGGAGAAAATATTAATGGAAAAAATCCGTATAAAACTCTCTGATATAGCTCATATCAGAAATTTCGCGAATATATTCGCGAAGTATACAAGCGTCGAGCTTGACCTTCAGCAGGGAAGATATATCGTAGACGCGAAATCGCCTATGGGCATATACGTCCTCGATTTGCTGAAACCGGTCGATTTTATAATACATTCGGAAGACGGCGACGTTATCGGCTCTATTATGGACGACGTCAAAGACTGGATAGTTGAAGCTTGATAGTTTAAATTTTATAATTTTTTTATATTTAATTTTAGGAGGAAAAATAAAACATGGCAAAGTTAAAAGTAGGCATAATCGGCACGGGAGGGATAGCGCACGCGCATTTAAATTCCTATAACGCGGTCGGCAAGGACGAGGTTGAAGTAGTCGCGGGGTGCGACATAGTTCCGGGTAAAGCGGAAGAGTTTTTCAAGCGTAATAATATGCCGGACGCGAAAGGCTTCGACAGCAAAGAGGAGATGCTCAAAAACGTAAAACTCGACGCTGTAAGCGTGTGTACTTACAACGCCACCCATTCCGAATGCGCGGTGTTCGCCCTCGAAAACGGACTTCACGTGCTGCTCGAAAAACCCATGAGCGTCACCCTCGAGCAGTCGCTTGCGATGCTTAAAGCGGAAAAAGAAAGCGGTCTGATACTAACAGTCGGATTCCATCCGCGCTACGACGTGAACTGGCAGAAAATCCGCCAGATAATCGACTCGGGCGTACTCGGGAAAATATATTACGTGCAGACCGGAGGCGGCAGACGCAGCGGTATGCCGGGCGGCAATTTCATAAACAAAAAAACCGGCGGGGCAGGCTGTCTCGTCGATATCGGCTGTTACTCCCTTGATTTTGCGATGCATTCTATCGGCTATCCGAAGCCTCTGACCGTTTCGGCTTCTTCGTTCGACCATCTCGGCAAGAAGCATTTCGGCGACGCTTTTGAAGTGGACGATTTCTCCGCGGCGTTCGTCCGTCTCGAAGGGGGTATAACCCTGGATTTCAGAATGTCGTGGAAAATGCACATGGACACGGCCGGCGATTTTATATTCCTGGGAACCGAAGCGGGATTAAAAGTCAAGCAGCCGAGCCTCGGAACATGGGGAGGAGCGTGGGACGGTCCTGTCGGGGAAGTGAGATTAATGCAGGATATACTGGGCAAACCCGTCGAAACGCTTATACCTCTCGACGAAAATCACGGCTCGGGATTATTCGAGAAGAAAATACGCGCGTTTATCGACGCGGTGAAAAATAACAAACCCGCGCCGATACCCACGAGCGAGATTATCTATAACCAGGGTATCCTCGACGGCATAATAAGGTCCGCTTCCGCCGGTAAAGAAGTCGACGTCGTCTTTTAGGTTTAGAGTTTAAGAAATCCCCGCTATTTCGTCAAGGGTTCTTTCCATTTGCGTCCGCGCTCTCGGCTCGGCGGTTTCGTACCTTGAGACAAACCTGCCCGCGTCCGGATAGACGCTTTCGAGAAGATAGCCTATGTTTCCCCAGTTGAATATAAATCCCAAATCATATATTCTGGTACTGAAAATTAAATCCAGCATCTCGGCGGACTCCTCGTCTCTTATAGTCTTGTTTGTGATTGTCGTGTCGAAATAAGCGTGACGTACTGTGTCCCGCGATTCGTAGCACATATCCTCGATTATTATCGACGCCATCTCGGGGTCCGCCGACGTATTGGGGAACAGAATGGAATTCGTCGTCGACGGCTGTACGGTGTGATAGTATTCGCCCTGCGAGCCGTCGAGCTTGGGAGAGGGCAGAACCCCGAAGTCGCTGTCCATTCCCCTCATTCTGTGCATGACCGTAAGGCTTATCATATAGAACAGACCTCTGTTTTCCTGGAACATCCTGTTCGCCCCGTCGGTCCAGGGGTCCGGAATCCCTCTGAAATCCCCCGATTCATGAGCGTTTATAGATATTGTTTTATCGGCGAGAACTTCAAAAACCCTGCGCGCGGCGTCGATTGTCCTTTCGGTGTTGAGCGATAGATAAGGCAGGTCGTTCCCGTCTTTTCTTGCCGCCATTTCACCGGTGTTATAAACCAAAATCGTTTTTGCGCCGTTGTCTGTCAGAAGACCCAGCTGGTCGTCCATATCTATAATTCCGTCTCCGTTCAAATCTTTCGAAACGCTTCTTACAAGACCGAAAAACGTATCGAAAGTCCAGTTATCTTCTTTTACGTGGGAATATAAGCTGCCGAGTCCGTACTCTTCGGTAACTTTTTTATTGAACATAATTACCCAGGTGGCGTCGTTTGCCATAAGAGTCATGTCGCCTATGAGAAAATACTGACGGTCAGCCAGGGAGAGCATCCGGTTCGCTCTCTGGTCCCACCATACCCCGTCCAGCTGAAGAAACGGCAGTTCAGACCTTGCGTCAAGAAAAATTCCCTGAGCCGCGAGAGGCGCGGCGCCGTTAAGGTCGGGCATGATAACGTCGTAATCATGGGAAGAAACGAGAATCGACCTTCTCGCGTTTCCGGGAATATCGTCGCTTCTCACTTCCGATATACTAATATTGTATCTGTCCTCGATTATCCTGTTTCTCTTGTAAACCATGTCGTTTATGGGGTCGCCGTTTTCTTCCGCGGCGTATATATCGACCGCGCCCCAGTATCCGCCGTCGTTAAATTCTTTAACGAGAAATCTGAAATCATAGCCGCCGTAATTTTTTTCGGGGAGTTCCGTTTCGCGCAGGGCTTTCGTTTCTTCGGGCTCCGCGCCGTTTATACCGGAGCCGTCTTCGCCGGGATTATCCCGGCCGCCGGCATAATTATTTAAGCCGCCGTCTATATTCTCCCCGCCGCCGTCCGACGGAGAACAAGAGATAAATATAAAACATAATATAATGAACGCCGCGATAATAATAACCCTCTTTGATTTTTTAAATTTTGTTTTCATTTATTTACTGCCTGCCTTTCTGTAAATTTAATTAATTATTTTAATTTGTTACTGTCGTTTAAACGCTTCGGCTAACGCGAGAACGTTTCCGAGAGGAACGTCCGGCGGAATCTGATGGGTCGGAGCGGCTATATACCCTCCGTTTCTGCCCAGGATTTCAATAGTTTCATAAACTATTTTCTTTAATTCCTCGGGAGACGCGCTCGGGAGAACTTTCTGCGTACTTATGCCTCCCCAGAAAGTAAGATGCGCGCCGAAATTGTTCTTGATTTTCCTCAAATCATATATTTCCGGCTGAACCGTCTGATATATATCAAGCCCTATGTCAATCAAATCGCCCAGTATATCGGACAGATTACCGCACGAGTGGAGAGCGACGGTCCTGCCCGAGCGTTTTACCTTATCAAACATTTTCGCGAGATTCGGCTTAATCAGTCTGCGCCACGACGAGGGGCTCATCAGCAGCCCTCTCTGCTGTCCGTAATCGTCCCCGAAGAAAAATCCGTCGATAGGATATTCCAGCGCCCTGCCGATTATTTTCATGTTATAATCCAGAATATGTTCAAACAGTTCGCATACGAATCTCTCCTCGCCCGCGATATCCGCGAGAAAATTCTCAAATCCTCTCAGACTCCAGGCGCGTTCGAACATAGAAAAGCCGATTTTGCCGAATTTATAGCAATCGCCGCCGTTTTCAAGCATATCTTCTGTTATTTCATCGACGTAGTCAAGATTCGGCTCGGGAAATTTATACCCGCCGATTTCAGGTTCTTTAAGCATATACTCTTTTATTATGCCTATGTCTTTGTCTGCTCCGCTTCTGTCCCACCGCACGCCGAACGGGTCGAGATACACCTCGTTTTCAAGCCATTGACCTTTTCTGTAGGAAGCCGACCGAACGCAATTTCCGAACCATTCGGGCAGTTCTTCTTTCGTTATATTAAGCTCCCCGCATAATTTTTCAGCTACCGGAACCGTGAGTTCTATCTCATGGGGTACGGGAACGGTATGCTTATGGGATAAAGCTGAAATCACCAGTTCTCGTTTTGTTGACTTACTCATAAATATTATCCTCTCTTTCTTTATTTTTTATTTCTGTTTAACAAAAACAAAATAATCAAGGCGGACGAAAGTCCGCCTTTGGTTTTTTGATATTTATTATCTCTTCGAGAACTGCGGAGCTCTTCTCGCCGCTTTGAGCCCGTATTTCTTTCTTTCTTTCATGCGCGGGTCACGGGTCAGAAATCCCGCCCTTTTCAGTAATATCCTGTATTCCTCGTCCGACTGGAGAAGAGCTCTCGCGACGCCGTGCCGGATCGCTCCCGCCTGCCCCGAAACTCCTCCGCCCGTAACCGTGCAGAATATATCGAATTTACCGACCGTGTCGGTCACTCCGAACGGCTGATTAACGATAAGTTTGAGAGTACCCAGACCGAAATAATCGTCTATGTCTCTCTTATTGATTTTAACGGCGCCGCTGCCCGGAAGCAGACGCACGCGCGCGATTGATTTCTTTCTTCTTCCCGTACCGTAAAAATAGGGTTTTATAGCCATTTTATTATACTCCTCCGATAATACAAATTAACAATTAATAAATAAAAAACAATAACGTTCACAGTTCGCACGGTACAGGGTTCTGAGCCGACTGTTTATGTTCGGGACCTCTGTATATTTTCAGACGGTTTATGCTCAAATCGCCTAATTTATTGTGCGGAAGCATACCTTTGACGGCGAGGCGCACAGCCTTTTCGGGGTTGTTTTTCATCATATCGCCGTAGCTTTCGGTTTTAAGGCCGCCTATATAACCCGAGTGTCTGTAATATTTTTTATCCTGCAGTTTGTTACCCGTCAAAACGGCTTTTTCGGCGTTGATTACGATAACGAATTCGCCGCAGTCCGCGTGGGGGGTAAATTCGGGTCTGTGCTTACCTCTGAGAATCGTCGCGGCCTTGACCGCGGTTTTGCCGAGAGGCGTTCCCGCGGCGTCGATAATATACCATTTGCGGTTATTATCCAGCAGTTCTTTTTTTGCCATATAAGTGGACATTTATTTTTTTCCTCCGTAAATTTATATAATTTTTGCCGACTTATCTATTATATACGTAATATTTCAATTTGTCAAGGGCAATTTGCTAAAATTCTCAAAAATTTTTATATTATCTTAATTTATCTTGATTTATCTTTTATTAAGACTGCGTTTACTGGGTTCTCATTCATGAATTTTCTGTGAAATAATAAAAATAACGGGAGCGGACATAAAGTCCGCTCCCGGTTTTATTTTATTTGGAGAGTTTAAAGTTAAGGCGTGGGCGCAGATGCGGCTGATATATCAAATTTAATCATATCAGCAATCTCCAATACGCCTGTTGAGCTTGTATTTTGAACAAGGCAGTCTAATGGGATTCGGATAATAGAATTAGTAATTCCAAGCATAGTATCTGTTGACGGAGCTCCTGCAAAACTTATAGTAATTGTCGTGGAGCCTCTGTTTGCTATTTGCGCTGTTAAACCTTT
>WRMA01000052.1 GCA_009777355.1 Oscillospiraceae bacterium
TTTTGTCTAAACTGTCCGGACTATTCAAAGGCTCGTTCTCCGGGTTTATTATCTCGACCCTGAAAAGTTTCCTGAAGAAACTCCCCACAAAAGATTTTTGCAGAAATCCGAATACGGATACGGAAGAATCAGACGAAGGCATCGGGCAACATTTCCTTTACTATTTTTACCGCTCTCCCAAGACTTTCGTCCGGGGATTCGCAGTCCGAATTATCGAGAATCACGGCGTCGTCCGCGGGTTTGAGAGGCGCGGCTTCCCTGCCTGAATCCTGCCGGTCCCTCTCGTTTATCTCGCTTAAAATTTGAGCGTAATCGGCCGCCTGTCCTTTCAGGTTCAGCTCCTCGCATCTTCTCCTCGCCCGCTCTTCCGGACTCGAAGTCAAAAATATCTTAACGTCCGCGTTCGGCAGAATAACCGTTCCTATATCCCTGCCGTCCATAATAATATTGTTGTTTTCGGCTGATTTCCGCTGTATATCCAGTAAAAACTCCCGTACCTCGGGGATTTTCGAAACGTCGGACGCATACTTCGACATAAAATTCCGTCTGATTTCTTCGGAAACGTCGCGTCCGTTGAGAAACGTTTTCTGAACCCCGTCTATGTAAACGGCCTCTATCTCCGGTCTGCTATTTAAAATCAAAGCTTTAATCTTTTCGCTCTCATCGCCGTTTACGCCCGATTCATACGCGTAAAGTCCGATAGTCCTGTAAAGCGCGCCGGTATCGAGATACAAAAACCCGAGCTTCGCCGCGAGATTTTTCGCAAGCGAACTCTTTCCCGCACCCGACGGCCCGTCTATCGCGACGGAAACAAATTTACACTTAAACTCACTCATTACGCAAACTTAACTCTCCGGAAATACTGTTAATTATAATATAATACAACAAATATTCAGAAATTAAAAGCGAAATTTCATAATAAATTTGTGAATATTTTGTAAACTTTCTTAACTTTCTATAATTTTCACTGTAACGCCGCGTTTTTCCCCGCAAGTTTACCCGTGGAAAACGCAATCTGGAGATTGAAACCTCCCGTATAGGCGTCCGCGTCGATAACCTCCCCGGCGAAATATAATCCCCCGATTATTTTCGATTCCAGTTTATTCGAATAGATTTCCCTCGTATCGACTCCGCCGGAGGTTATAATCGCTTCTTCTACCGGGCGCAGCTTTTTGAAACTCATCTCAAAATTTTTAAGCAGCCGGACAAGATTTAAACGCTCGGTTTTCGTTATCGAATTTATTTTTTTATCCGGCTCTATTTTATATTTATCCCCGAGAATTTTCACAAACTCGGGGATTAATTTTTTCGGCAGCAAATCGCCGAGGGAATTTTTAAACGCTTTATTTTTATATTTTTCAAAATCAGACAAAACTCTCGCGTCAAGCTTTTCTTCGTTAAGAGCCGGTTTTAAATCAAGCGTTATTATATAATTATGATTTTCCCCCCGGCTTGTATTTATATGCGACGACGCGCTCAAAACCAGAGGTCCGGAGACGCCGAAATGGGTGAAAAGCATCTCTCCCATATCTGAAAAAATGATTTCCCCGCCGTCATAAACGCTTAATCTTATATTTTTCAGACTCAATCCCATTAAATCCCGGCAGAATTTCTCTTTTATCTCAACCGGTACGAGCGACGGTTTTAAATCTATGACGTTATGCCCCAAAGCTTCCGCGAATTTATACCCGTCTCCGGTCGAACCCGTTCCCGGATAAGACAGACCGCCCGTACATAAAATCACGGAATCAAAATTATATTTAACTCCCCCCGCGATTAATCCCGATATTTTCTTATCCTCAGTCAAAATCTTTTCGGCTTCCGCGAATTTTATTTTAGCTTTATTTATTTTAACGAATTTTTTCAGCGCGTCTACTATATCAAAGGCGTTATTTGATTCGGGGAAAACTCTTTTACCCCTATCTATTTTTAATCCGACGCCGAGATTTTCGAAAAAATCCATGCAGTCATGAGGTGAAAAATAATTCAACGCCGAATATAAAAATTTAGGATTAGCAGAGACGTTCTGCAAAAACTCGTTTACGCCGCATAAATTAGTCAGGTTGCAGCGTCCTTTGCCGGTGATTGCGACTTTTTTCGCGAGCTTTTCGTTTTTTTCAAAAAGCGTGACGTCCGCGCCCAGTCGCGACGCTTCGCCCGCCGCCATAAGCCCCGACGCTCCCCCGCCGATTACCGCGATTTTTTTCAAAAACTACTTCACCCCTATATCTCTCCTGTAAAACATTCCCTCAAAGCTTACATGATTTATTACGCCGTAAACTTTTTTTATAGCGTCGGGCAAATCTTTTCCGGTCGCCGTAACTCCCAGTACGCGCCCTCCCGACGTTTTGATTTTGCCGTCGTTATCATCGATAACGGTTCCCGCGTGATATAACGCAAATTCCCCGTCTTTCTCAAACTCTTCAAGCCCCGTGATTTCAAATCCCGTTTTATATTTCCCGGGGTAGCCATTAGACGCTAAAATCACGCAGACCGCCGCGTTATCTTGCCATTCGATTTCGATTTCGTCAAGTCTTTCGTCGATTACCGCGTTTATTATATCGAGAAAATCAGTTTTCAGTCTGGGTAAAACAACCTGGGCTTCGGGGTCGCCGAACCTCGCGTTATATTCTATAACTTTCACGCCCGTATCTGTTAAAATCAACCCGAAATATATTACGCCTTTATATTTTCTTCCCTCTTTTTGCATCGCCTTAATTGTCGGGATATATATATTGTTCATGCACCAGTCGGCAATTTCAGGCGTATATATCGCCGACGGGGAAAAAGTTCCCATACCTCCGGTGTTTTCGCCTTCGTCTCCGTCAAAAGCCCTTTTATGGTCCTGCGAGGATACCATAGGCTTAACTGTCTTGCCGTCGCAGAACGCAAGAACAGTTATTTCCTGTCCGGTTAATTCTTCTTCGATAACGATTTTGTTACCAGAATCCCCGAAAGTTTTATCGAGCATAATATATTTTAAAATATTAAGCGCTTTATCTGTATTCTCTGCGCGTAACGCGCCTTTTCCCAGAGCGAGACCGTCTGTTTTGAGCCATACCGGGAAATTAATATCGCCTTTTATATAATCCGCGGCGGATTCATAACTGTCAAAACTTGCATAATCCGCCGTCGGGATATTATATTTTTTCATGAGATTTTTCGAGAAGACTTTGCTCCATTCGATTTCGGCGGCGGCTTTCGACGGGCCGAACGCCCTGACGCCGGTTTTTTCTATTTCATCGACAAGACCAAGCGACAGAGGGTCGTCGCTCGCGACAAAAACCATATCGAACTTTTCTCTTTTTGTCAGTCCGACGATTTTTTCTGTATCGGTCGCCTTTATATCTTTAAAGCATTCTGCGATTTTCGCTATGCCGCCGTTTCCCGGAACGGCGTACAATTCCGGTTTAATTTTAGTTTCCGACAGTTTTTTTATTACGGCGTGTTCCCTGCCTCCTCCGCCGACCACCAGTATTTTCATGAAAGTTTTCTCCTCATTTTTTTGTTTTTTTGATAGACCTCTTGCGAAATCTCGTTACAATCGCGCCGCCATGTAGGGGCGGCCATTGGCCGTCCGTCTGAAAAACGTCAAAACTGCGTTGGCTGTATACCGCGGACGACCGGGGGCGGTCGTCCCTGCAATTTCGTTTGCGGATTTAGATTTTTGCGGACGCGCAATGCGCGCCCCTACAATCAGGATTTTAATTTCGCGAGAAATCTAATGATGAAACAGTCTCAAATTAATAAACGCCAGGGTCATATTATATTTGTCGCACGTTTTTATGACGTTGTCGTCGCGGATTGAACCGCCCGGCGACGCGATATATTTTACCCCGCTCTTATACGCTCTCTCTATATTGTCGCCGAACGGGAAAAATGCGTCGGACGCGAGAGAAACGCCGCTTAATTCTTTGAGCCGCTGTTTTTTCTGATTTGCCGACAAAATATACGGCTTGTTTTTTAAAACGCCGCGCCAGTTCGATTCGTCCCCGAAAAACCCGTCCGCTTCGTCCTGGAGTAACTGGTCGATTATATTCGCCTTTTCGGGATTTTTAACCCCAGTCTCAAATTCGAGATTTAAAATCTCGGGCTGCTGGCGTAAATGCCACATATCGGCTTTGCTTCCGGCAAGGCGCGTACAGTATATTCTCGCCTGCTGCCCCGCTCCCACGCCGATTGCCTGACCGTCTTTCGCATAGCATACAGAATTTGACTGCGTATATTTAAGCGTAATCAACGCCACGAGCAAATCGCGTACTGCAAAATCCGGCAGATTTTTATTTTCGCTTACTATATTTTTTAATAAATCCGCGTCTATTTTACAGTCGTTTCTCCCCTGTTCGAACGTTACGCCGTATATTTTTTTTGTCTCGAGAACGGGCGGCGTATAATCTTTGTCTATTTTAATCGCGAGATAATTCCCGCCGCGTTTCGCTTTCAATATATTCAGAGCCTCTTCTTCGTAATCCGGGGCTATAACCCCGTCTGAAACTTCCCCCGCGAGAATTTTCGCCGTGGGAATATCGACCGTTTCGCTTAACGCGGCAAAATCTCCGTACGACGCGACTCTGTCCGCTCCTCTCGCCCTTGCGTAAGCATAAGACAGGGGCGACATATTTTCTATATGCCCGACAAAATAAGCCTCCGCGAGTTCGTCCGAAAATTCTGTTCCCACGGCCGCTCCCGCGGGGCTCACGTGCTTAAACGACGCGGCCGCCGGAAGTCCGGTCGCTTCTTTGAGTTCTTTAACAAGCTGCCAGCCGTTAAGAGCGTCGAGCAGATTTATATATCCCGCCGAGCCGTTCAATATCTCTATAGGCAAATTATCCGCGAAAACTCTCGCGGGCTTCTGATTTGGATTGCACCCGTATTTCAATAATATTTCGTTCATTTTATTTTAACTCTCCCGTTTATTATAATCATTATATAAACTTACGTAAATATTCCGCAATCATCGAGTCATATTGAGACGTTTGCTCAAATACTTTATACGCGAGTTTAAATTTTGTTTCTTTGCCGACAGTTCCGTTGTTTTCTATCTGCGCGGCAATAATTTTATAATCTTCAGGGTCAATAATAACGGTGACGTCCCGCCAGTTTTTCGCGGCTGACCTTAACATTGCGGGTCCGCCTATATCTATATTTTCAATCGCTTCTTCAAGCGAAACGGGGGGAATTTTTGAAATTGTCTTCTTAAACGGATATAAATTCACAATAACCATGTCGATAGTTCCGGCGTTTAATTTTTCAAGCTGCGACATATGTTCGGGATTTGAACGCGCGGCTAAAATCCCCGCGTGGATTTTCGGGTCAAGAGTCTTAACCCGTCCGTCGAGACATTCCGGAAAACCTGTTACGTCAGAGATATTTATAACTCCGATTCCTCCGTCTCTCAAAACTTTCTCTGTTCCTCCGGTCGAGATTATTTCATAGCCGTTCTTTGTTAAAACTTTTGCAAATTCAACTATGCCCGTTTTATCTGTCAAACTTATCAGCGCTCTTTTTTTACCCATAATTTTTCTTCCCCCGTTATTTTAAAATTAAAATTATTTTATATAAACCCTGTTTTCTCTCACTTCAAGTCTGTTATTGCAGAACAAATTTACAGCCTCGACCAAAATAATCCGCTCGCACTCTTTCATAATTTTTTCCTGTAGACTTTCAGGAGTGTCAAAGTCCGAAACTTCGACTGCTTTCTGTAAAATAATCGGGCCGCCGTCCGTGATTTCGTTGCAGAAATGAACCGTCGCGCCGCTTATTTTAACCCCGCGTTCAAGAGCTTTCTCATGGACTTTTATGCCGTAGAACCCTTTGCCCGAAAACGCCGGGATTAACGCCGGATGGGTATTTATTATTTTATTTTCGTAAAGCCTGACGAAATCTTTTGATAAAACGGATAAAAATCCGGCAAGAATAATTAAATCGATATTATATTTTTTTGTTTTTTCGAGAATTTTCTCCGAAAATTCTATTTCGTCGGGATAATCTTTGCGTTTTATAATCTCAACCGGGATATTGTTATTTCTTGCGCGTTCAACCGCGTAAACGCCGTCTTTGCTCGATACGACGAGAGAGATTTCCGCGTTCGTTATTTTCCCCGATTTTATTCCGTCGATAACCGCCTGGAGATTCGTTCCCCCTCCGGAAACAAAAACGGCGATATTTTTTTTATTGCTCATGCAAAATCCTTGTCCTTTCTTTTTGTTTTTGTTGACAATGTAAACTTTTTGCGCTAAAATAATATTATACACTAAAATTTATTTTTAAAAATATATTTAAGAGGAGTTATTTTATGCCTAAAAACACTACCGTAAACGTCCGCGTGGATTCTGAAATAAAAGAACAGGCGGGAGAAATTCTCGAAAGTCTGGGTATGAGTTTAAGCCAGGCGTTTAATTTAATGCTGTATCAGATAAAAAGCGTAAGAGGGCTGCCGTTTGAAGTAAAGCAGCGTTTACCTATAGAACTCAACGACGGTCACGGCTCTTATATCTGCGAATTTGGTTATGTCCACGACTACAGCAATTTTGATTTCGACGCAATCGAAAACGAAACCGCAGAGATGATAGGTCCGTTCGATACGTTTGAAGAATATAAAAGAAGCCTTTACGAGGAGGAAGACGATGAATAAATATCAAATAGTCTATGAAAAAAGTTATCGTAAACAATACAGGCTTTTAGAAAAACGTCAATATAACATGTCGCTGCTTGACGACGTCGTCAATATGCTTGCAAACGGTCAGACGTTACCCGAAAAGCACAGAGACCACCCTCTCAAAGGAGACCGGAAAGGCTATCGGGACTGCCATATAAAAGACGACTGGATATTGCTCTACAAAATAAACAAAGGCGTTTTGACGCTGATTCTTTCAGAAACGGGAACACATTCGGATATTCTGAAATAGTCCGGCTTTAGTTCTCCCCCAGATATTTTTCCGCGCCTTCTCTCTCGAGTCTCGACGCTTTTGCCTCGACTGAATCTGCCAGATTCTGCTTATATTTTTCAAGCTTATCATATATATCGCTATCAGATATTCCCAGTATCGACGCGGCCATTATACCCGCGTTTTCCGCTCCGTTTATCGCCATCGCCGCTACGGGTATACCCGGCGGCATCTGAACAATCGACAAAAGAGAATCCTCTCCCCCCAGCGCTTTTGTCTCGATAGGCACGCCTATAACCGGCAGCGCGGTAAGCGACGCGGTCATTCCCGGCAGGTGCGCCGCTCCGCCCGCTCCCGCGATAATTACGCTTATCCCCCGTTCTTTAGCCGTTTTCGCGTAATTATATAATCTCTCCGGCGTTCTGTGAGCCGAAACGATTGTAATCTCATAGTCTATCCCCATTCTGTCAAGAAAATCCGCCGCTTTTTTCATAACCGGCAAATCAGAATCGCTCCCCATAATTATCCCGACTTTTTTCATAAATCTATTTCTCCCCCCGTTATTTTAACTATTCCTGAAATTTTCGCGTCGATTTCCCTAACTTGTCCGGGCGAATCGCCCGTTATTGTATAGTGACCCATTTTACGCCCGGTTTTCGATTCTCTTTTGCCGTAAACGTGAATATTTACGCCGTTATATATTCTATACGCTTCTTCCGTTCCCTCTGTCTTTGCCATGCCGTTACTCTGTCCGAGAAGATTTCTCATCAGTACAAAATTATGCAGTAATTTCGTCTCTCCCAGAGGCAGACCGGTAATTGCCCTGATATGATTCTCGAACTGATTTGCTCTGCATCCCTCTATTGTATAATGCCCCGAATTATGCGGACGGGGAGCGACTTCGTTTATATATATTTTGTTATTTTTACCAATAAACATTTCTATGCCGAACGTTCCCACGCCTTCGAAAATATCCATGACTCTTTCAGCCGCTTCCAGAATATCAACCCGCAGACTTTCAGAAGGCAGAGCGGCGGGAACTTCCGTTGTGTCGAGAATATTATTTCTATGCGTATTGCAGGCAATGGGATAAACGGCTTTTTCACCGTTTATTCCCCTGACCGCAATTACAGACACTTCTGTTAGAAAATCTATAAATTCTTCGGTCATGAGTAATTTACCCCCGAGAGAGTTAAATCCCGTTTCGATTTCTGATTTTTCGCGAATCAAAAAATTCCCTTTTCCGTCGTAGCCGTCCTTACGGCTCTTTAACATAACGGGAAAGCCGCTATTATCCGCGTATTTTTGCAGCTCTTCAAGCGTTTCTATTGATTTAAACCGGGGGACGTTCAAGCCGCCATCAGATAATTTTGTTTTCTGCGTAAATTTGTCCTGGATTAATAACAGACTCGAAACCGACGGATAAATTTTATGACCCCGGTTCTCCAGTTCAGCCAAAACTCCGGCGTTTATATGTTCGTACTCGTAAGTTATAACGTCGGTTTTTTCTGCAAGTCTGCGAATCGCGTCTCCGTCGTGAAATCCGGCGGCGATAACCTCGTCCGAGATACTGCTTGACGGGCAATCGATAGAGGGGTCGAGCGTTATAACGTAAAGCCCGAGACGCTTCGCCTCAAGAATCATCATTTTGCCGAGCTGACCTCCGCCGATTACGCCGATTTTTTTGTTTAATATATTTATTCGAAAACACCCCCGGTAATTTATTTTATGATGGTTTTTCGGACGGACGCGCAATGCGCGCCCCTACTAATTCTACCCTATAATTTATGTTTTGTCAATATATTTTTGAGCTGCTCCGTATTTCTGACGATTTTCGCGCAGTTCCAGTGTTCCGGGAAAAGCCGTCTGTAGTCCGCGTAATTAAATCTTTCGTCGAGAAGTAAAACGACTCCCCTGTCCGTTTCGGTCCTTATTACCCGCCCCGCCGCCTGCAGGACTTTGTTCATTCCCGGATACATATAGGCGAACTCATAACCCATGCCGTTTTTCTGGTTAAAATAGTTTTTTATAATATTTCTCTCGCCGGAAAGTTTAGGCAATCCCACCCCGACTATTACCGCGCCGCTTAATTTATCTCCGGTTAAATCTATTCCCTCTGAAAATATTCCCCCCATAACGCAGAAGCCGACTAATATTTTCGTTTTGTTTCCGGCGGACGCGCAATGCGCGCCCCTACAATTAAATCTGTCCAGAAATAAATCCCGTTCTTCCTCCCTCATGCCGCTTGTCTGAATAATCGACGGCGTTTCCGGATATTTTTCGCAGAAAATCTCATAGACTTTCTTCATGTATTCGTAAGACGGGAAGAACGCCATATAATTGTTTCCCCCGTGCGTTTCGGCGAGAATATTTATATAATTCGCGATTTTTTCATAGCTTGACTCCCTGTCTTTATATCTCGTCTTAATATCAGAGCCGACTATAAGACATAAATTATCCCGGTTAAACGGCGACGCGATATTAAATATTTTATCCTCCCGAATATCTCCGCCGTAAATTTCGCGATAATATTCAAGAGGGGATAAAGTCGCTGAAAACATAACCGAAGATTTCGCGCGTTTTAACGCTTCGCCGATTAGATACGACGGGTCGAGGCAGAATAATTTTATTTTCAAGTCAAAATCTTCGGCCGATATATAAGTTATGTATTTATCGTCGTATAAATTTAATATAACCTGATATAAAACCACGTCGAAATAAGTCTGAAGCAATTCTAAATATTGTTCCCTAAGTTCGGGAGGGGAAGCCGCGGCGATATCTTTGTTTTCTTTGAAAAATATTTCAGTCTGGGTTCTGAACTGCCGCAATAAATCGAGAAATTTTTTAAATTCTTCGTCTTTTTCATGTTCTTTTAAAATTATATATTTATTAAAATTATCGCCGTTATTATCAAGCGCGAGACAGCGTTTTTTGCAGTCAAGCATATATTTATCTATTTCCCTGACAGATTTTCTCAAAATCTTATATTTCTTATCTATTACTTTTGATTTTTTGAGCGAAGAAAATTTCGATTTTTTTAATTCTGCCGAATATATTTCCCTCGCCCTGTCTATTAAATTATGCGCTTCGTCGATTAGAAAAATATAATTTTTATTGTGATTAAACTGAAAGAAACGCTTCAGATAAACTACCGGGTCGAACGCATAATTATAATCGCAAATCACCGCGTCCGAATACAGCGACAAATCAAGAGACAGTTCAAACGGGCAGACTTTATGTTTTTCGGCGTAAACCTCTATTACTTCGCGGGTGATTGCGTTGTTATTTTCGTCTTTGAGCGTTTCTTCCATCGCGTCGTTCACCCTGTCGTAGTGACCTTTCGCGTATTCGCAGTATTCGGGCGCGCATCTTCTCTCTTCGCCTCTGCTGCACAAAAAGCATATCTTATCTTTTGCCGTAACGGTCACGGTTTTAAACATCAATCCCGTTTTCTGCATTTTATAAATCGCGTCGTATGCCGCCTGTCTCGTTACGGTTTTTGCCGTAAGATAAAAAATCTTGTCCGAATTACTGTGAGCCATAGATTTAATCGCGGGGAAAACGGTCGATATAGTTTTGCCGATACCGGTCGGAGCGTTCGCGAACAGATTTTTTTCGGCGATAATCGCCCTGTATACGGAAGCGGCGAGTTCTCTTTGACCGGGTCTGTATTTACCGAACGGGAAAGCGAGTTTATCAATCGAGTCGTTGCGGGTAATTTTCCAGTCTCTTTCCATTTTGAGCCACAGCGCATATTTACAGACCAAATCTTTTACAAAAGTTTCAAGCTCGTCAAATTCAAAAGTTTTTTTGTAGGTTTTTATTTCTTCGGTTTCAAGCTGAAAATAAGTAATCTGCGCATTAATTCTTCGGGGAGGCGCCGTTTTTGAATCCCCCCTGCGGCTTCGCCGCTTCCCCCCTTTAGCAAGGGGGGCTTCTTGGGAAACGTCGAGCGTATGCATATAGGCGTAGCACATGGCCTGACCCCAGTGGATTATATTTCCGCCGTCTATATATTCAAAAGGGGTAAGCGACGTTTTTATTTCGTCGACGCAGAAAATATCCCCGTCGGGGAAAATCCCGTCGGCTCTCCCTCCGAGATTAATATTAAAGCCGAAGTCTTTAAACTCAAACTCGCAGTTAAGCGAGACTTCGCTCTTATAGCCTTCAAATTTAGACTTCTGGATTTTCCTGTGAGCTTTCGCTCCGAGGACGGCCGCGGAATTTACGGCGAGGTCGAATATATTCGACTCTGAATTTCCCGCGTCTATATCGCCGTTGCGAAGTATAAACTCGACTATGCTTTTAACGGGTACTTTTATAATATCTATAGTATCGGGGATATTTGATATATTTGTTTTCTCTTCGTTCATAAAAATTATCTTTGCCTTTCGGAAAATAATACTTGAAATTTGTCTTAAATTATTATATAATTAAAATAAGGCGGTGAATAAAATTGGAAATAAAACACACAAAAACAGCTTTGAAGACGTTGCGGGGATATGACAGAATCACAAGAGAATTTATCAGAGAAAAAATTAAAGGACTTGCCAAAACTCCGCCTGCCGGCGACATTGCGCAAATGAGCGGTTCAGCTGATAAATTTCGTTTAAGAGTCGGTAAGTACAGAGTGATATACGAATATATCATACAAAATAACGTAAAAATACTTATGGTCAATAAAATTGATTCCCGCGGCGGAATCTATAAAGAATAGGAGGAAAATATTACTATGACCGCTATAACAAGAGATATAGTCTCGATAATTGACATGATGCCTGAAAATGAACAGCGTTTCGCCTGTGAAGTAATAAAAAAACTTTTTCTTGCCTGGGATGCGGATTTTACTAAACTAACGCCCGCAGAAGCCATAGAATTGGAAACTGCCAGACAACAAATCCAAAACGGAGAATATTATGACGACAACGAAATTGACTGGGATAATCTTGATAAGCTGAATCTGGATTAAATTTATATATATATCTTATCACGTAAAAATTAACAAACGGTAAAAATTTTGAAAATCGCGCGCTATTGTATAAAATTATCTTGTTTTGGGTGTATAATTATAATATATATCTATTTATAAACGGAGCGTTGATTTAAAAATATGCGTAAAAATACAAAAAGAATAATAAGCGTCGTAATTATTTTAAGTTTATTTAATATTGCCGGCTTTGCCGTCTCCGCCGCGGCGGGGGTAAACGTCTATATCAATACCGAGGGTCTTGAAAATCCTCCGGATATTACCGCGGACGCGGCGGTAATCATGGACGCCGTAACCGGCGATATCGTCTATGAGAAAAACGCGGGTAAAATTATTTATCCCGCGTCTACAGTTAAAATCATGACGGCGATTATAGTTCTGGAAAACGTTTCGGATTTTGACGGTCAGGTCTCGATTTCGAGACAGGTCGTGCAGAACACCATAGGCAACACGCTTGACCCGAGGGTAAGCGAAGGCGAAGTTTTCAGCGTTGAGGACTTGCTTTACGCCCTGCTTCTGCGCGGGGCGAACGACGCGGCTCTCGCTCTCGCCGAACATACGTCGGGAACCGTTGCGGCGTTCGTCGCAAAAATGAACGAGAAAGCGCTTGAACTGGGCTGCGCGAACACGGTTTTTACGAATCCGACGGGTATGCATTCCCCGGACATGACGACGACGGTTACGGATATGTCGAAAATAGTTTTCTACGCGAGTAAAATACAGAAGTTCATGGACATAGCGTCGTCCGCGCGCTACGCGATTGAACCGACGAACAGAACCCGGGGCGAGAGGATTCTCCACAACAGGAATCATTTTATATCGAAGGGTCAGTTTACGCAGTATTATTACGAATACGCGAGGGGGATAAATTACGGTTCGACGACAGAAGCCGGGCTTTGCCTTACGACCCTCGCCGAACAGTCGGGGCTTTCCTATCTTGGCATAGTGATGGGTTCGCCTCAGACTCCCATACCGGGAACGGACAACGTCAGGCTTAACTGTTTCCCGGATATGCAGTCTTTATTCGACTGGGTTTTTTCGCTGTATTCCTACAGGACGATAATAGACAGGGCGAGCGTTATACAGACGGTCGGCGTAAAGCTTTCGGCGAACAGGGACGAAATAACCCTCGCGCCCGACGGCGAGATTTCCGTTCTTATGCCGAAGAACGCGGACGAGGACGAAGTAATAGTTCTGCAGACTGAAATTTTCGAGGAGCTTCTCGTCGCGCCGGTGACGAAAGGCGACGTGATGGGCAGAGTCACCGTTTTATATAACGGCGAAGTTGCGGGGAGCGTTAATTTAATTTCAAACGCGGACGTCGAGTTAAGCGGGGTTTTAAATATCCTCGACCAAATCAGAGACATGGTTTCGGGGGTTTGGTTTCGCGCGAGCGTCATTATATTCATGGTACTCTTCGCTTTTTATATATCGGTTACGCTCCTGAGAAAAAGTAGGTCGAAACAGAGGAGATTCTATTAGAATTTCTGGATTTTGCGGATTTTATATTAAACACGAGTTACGCGCTTGACGTATTTACTATCTTTGCCCTCTTTCGCAAAGAGGGTGCCGTCCGCAGACGGCGGGTGTTTTCGTCTCCCCGTACGCGATATAAAATTTCAAAAACACCCGTCAGCCGCTTACGCGACTGCCACCCTCTTTAAAAAAGAGGGTTTTTCCGCAAATTTAAACTAATTGCGTAACTCGTGATTAAATTTATTTGCTTTTTGTTCATTACAATATAATAAATATGATTTAAATTTATATATAATTCAATATAAAATATTTGAATTATCAGTCTTATTTTAATTAATTTAAATCAGAAAAGGAGAATTTATTATGTCAAGAAGAATTTTTGCGGTAATACTTGCAACGGTATTGGTTTTTGCGGCGTCCGTCGCCGTAACCGCCGCGCCGTACACCGATATTAAAATCGGGTACGGCAAAAGCATAATTTACGCGACGGATTTCGACAGCGACGATTATTACGAAACCGGAACGGACGGCGATTACACCGCGCGCCCGGAAATGGAGGAAGCCGGAGGGCCGCAGACGGAGTCGGGTAATATCGGCTGGATAAACGCGGGCGAATGGGTTCAGTACACCGTCAACGTCGAAGTAGGCGGCAAATACAAATTCGAAGCGCATCTCGCTTCGGGCTCGGGAACTCCGGGCAACGTCGAGCTTTACTATAACGACGAGTTAATAGGCGCGTCCGAAAACGCGAGGCAGGAAGACTGGCAGGCGTATGATTTATTTGAAGTGGGGGAAATAGACATGACTGCGGGAACGCACGTTATAAAAGCCGTGTTCCCGACAGGAAACTTAAATATATCTGAAATAGAAGTTACGGCTCTGTTTGATTCGCCTCCCGAACCCGAGCCTGAAGCTGCCGCTCCCGAAGCGAACGGCGGAGAAACGGGCGGAGACGAAACTCCCGCGGACGCGAACAATGACGATGCCGGAAGCAACGATTCGGCAAGCTCAAGCGGCGACGATAGCGAA
>WRMA01000053.1 GCA_009777355.1 Oscillospiraceae bacterium
AGACTTCTTGCATAACTTAAAAATCTGCAGAGAAAGCCCTCTTTTTTAAAGAGGGTGGCAGCCGCGTAAGCGGCTGACGGGTGTTTTAAGCCCCCAAAGCCCCCTTCCGTGAAGGGGGCAAACACCCGCCGTCTGCGGACGGCACCCTCTTTAAAAAAGAGGGCAAGGAAATTAGATTTCGGAGTTATGCAAGAAGTCCAATATAAAAAAATATAAAAAAATAAAAGCGAGGAGTAAGTTATGGTATATAATTACAGAACGACGGGAACGTGCGCGAAAGAAATCCAGCTTGAAATCGAAACGGACAAAAGCAAAGAAAACGGCGAAAAAATAATCGGACGGGTGCAATTTACGGGGGGCTGCGGAGGAAATACCCGGGGGATTGCGAGTCTCGTCTCCGGAATGGAAGTCTCGGAGGCGGTGAAAAAACTTAAAGGCATAACCTGCGGAACGAAAAAAACGTCCTGCCCGGACCAGCTGAGTTCGGCTCTCGAACTCGCCGCCGAAGCTCTCGACGGTGAGAATACGGACGGCGAACCGGATTATATCAAAAATTATAACAAATGGGTAAATTATTCCGGGCTCGACCAAAAGACAAAGGCGGCTCTCGCGGAAATAAAAGGCGACGAAGATAAAATCAAAGAATATTTTATCGCCCCTCTCGAATTCGGCACAGGAGGTTTAAGGGGAATCATGCGTCCCGGGATAAACAGCATGAATATCTACACCGTAAGGCAGGCGACGCAGGGAATGGCGAATTTAATCAAGGCCGAAAAGTTAGAGGAGAACGGCGCGGTAATCGCTTACGATTCGAGAAACAATTCTGAACTTTTCGCGAAAGAAGCGGCAAAGGTTCTCGCGGCGAACAAAATCAAAGTCTATATATTCGACGATATAAGACCTACGCCCGAATTGTCCTTCGCCCTGAGATATTTAAACTGCGCGGCGGGAATCAATATAACCGCTTCGCATAATCCGAAAGAATACAACGGATATAAAGCGTACTGGAGCGACGGGGCGCAGCTTCCGCCCGACCATGCCGAAACCGTTTCGGACGCTATAAACAAAACGGATATTTTCACGGGGGTTTTAAGCTGTCATTACGGCGAGGCCGTGAAACTCGGCAGAATAAAAATAATCGGCGGAGAAATCGACGAAGAATATATAAGAAACGTCATGGAGCAGAGCGTATATCCCGATATAATAAAAAAAGCCGTGAAAAATAATAATTTCAAAATAGTCTACACGCCTCTGCACGGCGCGGGGTATAAATTAATCCCGGAGGTTTTCAGCCGAACGGGGCTTGATTTTACGACCGTTAAAAAGCAGATGAATCCGGACGGAAATTTCCCGACGGTGAAATACCCGAACCCCGAGTATCTCGAGGTTTTTGAGCTTGGAATAGAGGACGCGAAAAGGGAAAACTGCGATTTGATAATCGCGACGGACCCCGACGCGGACAGGACGGGAATCGCCGTAAGGGATAAGAAAGGCGAATATATCACCCTGACGGGAAATCAGGTCGGGGCGATGCTTCTGGAGTATATTATAACGGCGAGAAAAGAAAATAAAACGCTTAAATCCAACGCCTGCGCGGTAAAGACGATAGTTACGACTGAACTCGCGGCGAAAATCTGCGAAGAAAACGGCGTGAAAATAATAAACGTTCTGACGGGATTTAAATTTATAGGCGAGAAAATCAAACAGTTCGAAGAAGATAAAACAGAATCAGACAGTTTTTTATTCGGCTACGAAGAATCTTACGGGTATCTTTCGGGAACTTACGCGAGAGACAAGGACGCGGTGTTCGCGAGTATGCTGATTGCGGAGATGGCGGCGTATTATAAGGCGAACAAAAACATGACGCTGACGGAAGTTATGGAAAATATATATAAGAAATACGGATATTACGGAGAGGACGTTCAGAACATAGCGTTTACGGGAGTAGACGGACAAAAGAAAATGCGGGATATTATGGACGGCATGAGAAAAGACCCGCCGAAAAATCTCGCGGGGTATAAAATCTTGTCTTTCAGGGATTATAAAACTTCTGAAATAAAGGATTTCAGGACGGGTAAGATATCGCCGGCGGGTCTGCCGAAGTCAGACGTTTTGTATTTTGATTTGGAGAACGGAACGAAAGTCGTAATAAGGCCGTCGGGAACGGAGCCGAAAATCAAAATATATTATTTGGTATCGGCGAAAGATTCGAAAGATTCCGGAAAGCAGTCAGAATCGCTTAAAGAAGCGATGTCCGGGTACGTGTCGTAAGGGTAAATAAAAAAATTTAAGAAAATATTTGCAATATTTGAATTTGTGTGATATAATACTAAAATAAAATATTTTATTTAAAACGGAGGAAGATTTTAAAATGGGGTTATTAAGCGTTGACACGAGCGAAAAAAACACGGCTGTTCTCGAAATAGAAATAGCTAAAAATATATTCGACGAAACGGTGACGAAAATTTTCCGTTCGAAATCGGCGAATATGAGCGTTCCCGGATTCAGAAAAGGCAAGGCTCCGAGAAATATTATCGAAAAGATGTACGGCAAGGGCGTGTTCTACGAGGACGCTCTGAACGAGCTTCTGCCGTCGGCGGTGGACGAAGCTCTCGAGGAATCGAAAATAAAAGCCGTGTCAAGAGCGGAAGTAGACGTCAAGTCAATCGGCGAGGAAGGTCAGGGAGTCGTGATTACGGCTAAATATTTCGTTAAGCCCGAAGTCGAAATCAAAAACTATAAAGATTTAGAAGCGTCGAAGACGATAGTTACTGTGTCTGACAGCGATATAGACAAGGAAATCGAAGCGGTAAGAAAGAGGAACGCGAGAAGTATAGAGGTTTCGGACAGAGCGGCCCAAACCGGGGACGAAGCCGAAATAGACTTCGAGGGATTTATAGAAAATGTCCCGTTCGAGGGAGGAAAAGGCGAGAATCATAAATTAAAGCTCGGCTCCGGTCAGTTTATACCGGGTTTTGAGGACCAGATAGTTGGCAAAAATACCGGCGAGGAATTTGACGTGCGCGTAAATTTCCCGGAAGATTATCACAGCGAAGATTTAAAAGGCAAGCCCGCGGCGTTTAAAGTCAGGCTTAATTCTCTCAGATACGAAGAGCTGCCGGAAGTAGACGACGAATTTGCCCAGGACGTTTCGGATTTTCAGACGCTTGAAGAATACAGGGCCGACATTAAGGCGAAAATCCAGGAGAAAAACAATTCGCGCTCTGAATATTCGGTGGAGGAGCAGCTCGTCGACGGCATAGCCGCGAATCTCGAAGCTGATATTCCGGAAATTATGTTCACGACAGAAGTCGATAATCAGTTTCAGGATTACGCCTACAGGATGCAGAGTCAGGGTATAGATATGAATTTATATATGCAGTATACGGGTATGACGGCGGAATCTATACGCGAACAGTTCAGGGTAACGGCCGAAAGGCAGGTTAAAACAAGGCTCGCCCTTGAAAAAATAGTAGAGCTTGAAAATATAGAGGCGACGGACGAAGAACTCGAAGAGGAGTTCGGTAAAATCGCCGAAACGTATAAAATGGAACCGGACGAAGTGAAGGAAAAAATGGACGCCGCCCTTGTCAGGACAGATTTGGCGATAAGAAAAGCGGTCGATTTTGTCAAGGCTAACGCAAAAATAACGGAAGTCGAAAAAACGCTCGAAGAGTTTGAGGAGGAACTTAGGAAAAATAATCGGGGAGAGATAATCGAAGAGGACGAAGACGGCGAAGATTTTGAGAGTGAATAAACGGGGTTATATTGCGAAATAATTAAATAATAACGGTTTTTTTCAGGGAGGGAAATTTTATGGCTTTAGGAAGAAACGCGACTTTGAGTATAGAAGTTGATTCAAAATTAACTAGAGACGTTAAAAAAATTTATTCGAGATACGGAATCGATTTGGACGAGGCGATAAAAATATTCCTGCATGAATCGCGCAACGTCGGAGGACTGCCGTTCGATTTAAGATTTGACGAGCGTGAACCCAGCGACGACACGATAGAAGCTATAGAAGAAGCCGAAAGACTGATAAACGAATTAAAATACGAGGACAGTTCTGATGGATAATCAAAGAAAATACAGAATTGTTGAGACTACCGCGTATAAGAGAGACCGTAAAGCTTTTATCAGCAGAGGATACGACGTACGGCTTTTGGACGAAGTCGTCAATATGCTTGCGGAGGGTAAAACTTTACCTGAAAAAAACAGAGACCACAAATTAATCGGGAATTGGAAAGGTCACAGAGAATGTCATATCACGCCGGACTGGCTCTTGATATACAAAATAGAAAAAAATATTCTTGTACTGACTCTTACCCGTATAGGAACCCATTCAAATTTATTTAAAAAATAGAAATTCAGGGAGGGAAATTTTATGGCTTTAGTGCCTATAGTAATAGAACAGACGAACAGAGGGGAACGGTCTTACGATATATTTTCGAGACTGCTTAACGACAGGATTGTTTTTTTGGGAGACGAAGTGAACGACGTCACGGCGAGTTTAATCGTCGCGCAGCTTTTGTTTCTCGAGGGTCAGGACGCGGACAAAGACATATGGTTTTATATAAACAGCCCGGGAGGGTCGATTACGTCCGGGTTCGCGATTTACGACACTATGAATTTTATAAAATGCGATATTAATACTATGTGCGTGGGAATGGCGGCGAGTATGGGCGCGTTTCTGCTCTCGTCGGGAACGAAAGGCAAGCGGTTCTGTCTGCCTAACAGCGAAATCATGATACACCAGCCGCTCGGTGGTATGAGAGGTCAGGCGACGGATATTAAAATACACGCCGACAGGATTATCCAGCTCAAACGCAAGCTTAACGAGATACTCGCGCAGAACTGCGGCAGACCCGTCGAGGAACTCGAACGCGACACCGACAGGGATAACTTCATGACTGCCGAGGACGCTTTAAAATACGGCATTATAGACAAAATCATAGATAAGAGATTATAAAAAATAAGACGGGAGATTTTTGGTTATGAATATAGGAATGGGCGGCAGGAAACCACCGGGTTACGAACCGTTCTGCGCGTTCTGCGGTAAAACGGAAAAGCAGGTGTGGGTGCTTGTCGAAAGCCCCACGGGTATATTTATATGCGACAGCTGCACTCTTAAATGCAGCGGCATGGTAGAGGAAGAAATCGAAAAGGCGATACAGACGGCGGGAGGCGAGAGGATGACCCTTTCGGCGCTGCCCAGACCCGCGGAAATCAAAAAGTGCCTCGACGATTACGTTATAGGTCAGGACAGGGCTAAAAAAGTCTTGTCCGTAGCGGTTTATAATCACTATAAGAGAATACTTCAGAAGGACGACGGGGAAGTCGAGATTCAGAAGAGCAACGTTCTGCTTCTCGGACCGACGGGAGTGGGCAAGACCTATCTCGCGCAGAATCTGGCGAAGATACTGAAAGTTCCGTTCGCGATTTCGGACGCGACGACTCTTACTGAGGCGGGATATGTCGGAGAAGACGTCGAAAATATATTATTAAGATTGATTCAGGCCGCCGATTACGACGTGGAACGCGCGGAAAAGGGTATAATATATATAGACGAAATCGATAAAATATCGAGGAGAAGCGAGAACCGTTCAATCACCCGCGACGTTTCGGGAGAGGGAGTCCAGCAGGCGATTTTAAAGATTCTCGAGGGAACAATCTCGAACGTTCCCACGCAGGGAGGACGAAAACACCCGAATCAGGATTTTATCCAAATCAATACGGAGAATATATTGTTTATATGCGGCGGGTCTTTCGACGGGATAGGCGAGATAATCGAGAGAAAACTCGGAGCTTCTGTTATCGGCTACGGCGGAACGGTCCAGACGAAAGAAGAGAAGAAACAGAGCAGAACTCTCGAAAAAGTCGATTCCCACGATATTATAAAATACGGACTAATTCCAGAACTCGTCGGCAGACTGCCGGTTATAGTCACGCTCGACGAGCTTGACGAGGAAGCGTTCGTTAAAATCCTGACCGAGCCGAAAAACTCTATAGTTAAGCAGTATAAAAAATTATTTGAAATCGACGAGGTCGAGCTTGAATTTACGCAGGACGCGCTTAAATCGGTCGCGGGTCTCGCGGCGAAAAGGGAAACCGGAGCGAGAGGATTAAGAACAATCATCGAGAAAGCGCTGCAGGAAGTGATGTTCGAGAGCCCGTCCGAACCGGATATAGAAAAAATAATAATAAATAAGCAGAACGTCGAGGACATAACTATTTATCCCGAGGTTATAATAAACAAAGACAAGAAGAGAAGGGAACCCAAACCCCGGGTCGAAAATCCGGAATATAAAATAAAGAGAAACGACGTCGTTTAGTCTTTACCATGTAGGGGCGGCCATTGGCCGTCCGTCTGAAAAACATCAAAACTGCGTTGATTTTGCGGACGCGCAATGCGCGCCCCTACTATTTAATTAATATAAATCGAGGTTTTTGTTAAATGCGCATAAGAAACGCGGAAGTGTATAACAGCGGCAGGAAATGCTTTATACGGGCGGATTTGGATATCGAAAACGGAAAGTTTTCAGAGATATTATATACCGGGAAAGGCGGCGGGGAATCAGACAAGCTGATTATACCGGGATTTATAGATATCCACTCGCACGGAGCGCGCGGCATAGATATTATGGGCGCGGACTGCGGAGCGCTTATAGAAATGAGCGGGTATTACGCCGGAAACGGCGTGACTTCTTTGTTCGCGTCGACGTCGTCCGCGGAGCATGAAGATATTATGCGGACTATCGGGGAAGTGAAAAAGGCGAGGGATTCGGGTCTGGCGAAAATAAATTTCGCGGGGATTCACCTGGAAGGTCCGTATATAAACGAGAACAGGGCGGGAGCGCACGACCGGAAATTTATAAAGCCTCCGGATTTAAACGAGCTTGACGAAATAATATCCGGGTCTCTTGGAGAGGGGCTGAAGCTGCATATAACTATAGCCCCGGAAATTAACGGCGCGCTTGACTTTATATATCACGCGGTCAAAAAGGGCGCGACGATAAGCCTCGGGCATACCGAGGCGAGCGGCGAAATTATAAAGAAAGCAATAGAACTGGGCGCGAAATCTTTGACGCACCTGTTCAACGCCATGAGTCCGTTACATCACAGAGAGCCCGGAGTTTCGGGGAGCGCTCTCGTAAACGATGATATCTACGCCGAAATAATCTGCGACGGGATTCATCTGCATCCGGATATCGTAAAATTAGCGTACAGGGCGAAAGGCATAGACAAAATTATTATAGTAAGCGATTCTATGTCCGCCGCGGGAATCCCGGAGGGCGAATATAATTCAGGCGAGTCAAGGGGAGTAAGAGTGAAAGACGGCAGGGCGTTCATAAAAAATCCCGACGGGAGCGAAACGATAGCGGGAAGTACGTCGGATTTATATGCAGAATTAAATAATTTTATCGATTTTACCGGCTGCAAATTGCAGAACGCGCTTTTGACTGTCACGAGGAATCCCGCGGAGTGCGCCGGGATATATAACGGCAAAGGCTCCGTCGAAACGGGTAAAGACGCCGATTTTATAATTCTTGACAAAAATAGATTTATAAAAGACGGCAAAGCGTTAATAAAAGAAGTTTACGTAAACGGGGAAGCTGCGCAGATATGAATTTAACAGACGGCGGAAATCAAAACAATAAAAACAATAAAAATAATAATTTGAACCCGGAACAGGAAAATTTAGCGGATACGGGTAATTTTCTCATGCCTTTAAAATCAAGGCAGAATAAAAATATTAGTCAAAACAGACCCGCGACGAACAGGCCGTCGCCGCAGAATCCCGCCGAAACGGTCAGAAGATATAACAAGGACAAACGCCGCGGCGAATCCCAATCCCGGTTGCAGGCGCAATCCCAAAGCCAACCCGGTCATACGAGTCATACGAGAACGTTCGACACGAACCCGAATATCAAAAACGCGGGAAGGCGTCCTTCTTCGCGGGCGGCGACGCCCGAAGTAAGAAATATGAATCCCGACGGTACATATAATTTTACGGGACGGGATATAAAATCGAACAGGCAGAGACTTTCGGATATAAATTCAAAAAACGGCCGTACGGACGGCGAACCGGGCGAACTGACGATATCGCATAATAAAAACAAAAGCAAGAACAGAGACGAAGATATAGAGTTGAAACGCGGAGGGTTTATCCTGTCCGGCATATTGAAAGTCGCGCTGTATATATCCGGGGTAATTTTAATATCCGGATTTTTGTCCTATAATATAATAGCGATAGCGAACGACGTTTTCGCGTTTGTCAAAGACGATAAGTCGGTAAACGTGGTTATTCCCGAAAACGCCGAAATATCTGAAATCTCCAGGATTTTGTTCGATAACGAGCTTATAAAATATCCGAGGATTTTCGATTTTTATATAAATTACAGGAAAAAAGACAGGATATGGGAATTTGAACCGGGGATTTACTCCGTTTCGGCGGCTTTGAATTACGACGAGATGATTTGGGAGTTCAGAGTAAAACCCGGCGAAAGGGAAATCGTAAGGGTGACTATTCCCGAGCATTTTAACACGGACCAAATCATAGATATTTTCGTCGAGGAAAACGGCATCGGAACGAGAGAGGGTTTTGTGAGAGCGATAAACGACACCGATTATTCGCAGTTCGGCTATAGGTTTCTTGAGCCGCTTTACGCTCCCGGAGCGAATTTATCCCCCGACAGGAAATATATGCTCGAAGGCTATTTATTTCCCGATACCTACGAGTTCTATAAAGACGAGAACGAAATAAATATAATAACGAAATTCCTGAATAATTTCGGCATTAAGTTCGCCGAGGAGTTTTACGCGAAATCCGAAATTCTGGACAGGGGTTATGTCGAATCGAGTTCGGACGGGAGAGGATTGAGTATCGACGATATTATAATACTCGCGTCGATAATCGAGAGGGAAGGACGCTACAGAGACGATTTACCCAAAATATCGGCGGTTTTCCATAACAGACTGCTGAACGCGAATACTTTCCCGTATTTGCAGTCGGACGCGACGATTATGTACTCTTACGGGTTTGCGAAACAGGACCTGACGCAGGCGGACCTCGAAGAGGACCTGCCGTATAACACATATACGAGGCGCGGACTGCCCCCGAGCGCGATATGCAACCCGGGATACGAGTCCATACACGCCGCCCTGTGGCCCGAGGAAGAATTTTTATACTATTATTTTATAACGGATTTAACGGGCAGGGCGTTCTATTCGCAGACGGCGTCACAGCACGAGGCGCACCGGGCGAGAATACGCGCCGAGAGAGCCGCGGCGGCGAACGCGGGGTAAATCAGGAGATTTTATAAATGCTGTCCAAAAAACCGGAGATTTTATCTCCTGCAGGAAATTTCGAAAAACTTAAAGCCGCGCTGCTTTTCGGCGGGAACGCCGTTTATTTTTCGGGCAAAGATTTCGGCATGAGAGCGGCCGCGGATAATTTTACCCTGGACGAAATCGAACAGGCGTGCGTTTATACGCATAACCTCAAAAAAAAATTATATCTGACCGTCAATATAATCCCGAAAGCCGGAGATATATATAAATTAGAAGAATATTTATACAGTATCAAAAATCTTAAAGACAGACCGGACGCGGTAATCTGCGCCGATATCGGCGTCGTTTCTCTCGTAAGAAAAATACTGCCCGGAATCGATATCCACATATCGACTCAGGCAAACGTCCAGAATTATTTGTCCTGCGTAGAATGGGCGAAACTCGGAGCGAAACGTATAATTTTATCCAGAGAGCTTACTTTTGAAGATATAAAAACAATAAAACAAAAGCTTGAAAAATCAAGCGTGGGTAAAAATATAGAGCTCGAATGTTTCGTACACGGTTCTATGTGCGTCGCGTATTCGGGCAGGTGTCTGCTGTCGAATTATTATGCGTCGAGAGACGCGAATAAAGGCGGGTGCGCCCAGCCGTGCCGCTGGAAATACCGGACGCATTATATATCCGAAGAAAAACGTCCGGGAGAAGAGCTCGAAATATCCGAAGACGATACCGGAACTTTTTTGTTTTCGTCGAAAGATTTACGCATGGTCGAGCATATAGGCGATTTAGCCGACTGCGGCATAGATTCGTTTAAAATAGAAGGGCGTATGAAAAGCGCGTACTATACGGCGTGTATAACCAATGCGTACAGAATCGCGCTGGACAGTTATTATAACGGCGTTAATCTTACCGGCAAATTAACAGACAAATTAATAGAAGAAACCCAGTCGGTAAGCCGGAGGGAATATTATACGGGGTTTTTCTATAACCCGACGCAGAAAAACGCCGCGGTTTGCGAAAACCCGGAGTATATAAGAGAGAGGATTTATCTCGGAACGTGTATCGGCCGTTATTCCGACGGCGGATATAATATCGCAGTATTTGAACAGAAGAACAAAATATTTCTAAACCAAGACGCGCAGATATTATCTCCCGGTCATTTCGGGGAAGACATAATAATAAGCAATCTTTTTGACAAAGACGATAACCCGATAGAGTCGGCGCCTCATCCGATGATGATTTTCAAAATAAAAATCGACGAGAAAATAAAGGCCGCGAATAATATATGGCGCGAACGGGAAATCAAACCCGGAGATATATTACGCTCCGGGCGGCCCGTGTAAAACATATAAATAAGAGGGGAATATTATTCAAACAGAGAATCGATTTCCCTTTCCCGGGCGGACTCCGCCGCTTCTATCAGACTCTCGTAAGACGATACAAAACCGCCCGCGCCGCTTATCGCGTTATCCCGGAAAGACCTTGAGAACAAACGCCCCCAGTCGCGGGTGAAACCTATGTCGAACACTCCGCTGTTTAAAATAATATCCAGCATTTCGGCGCTCTCTTCGTCTCTCATGAGTTTGCTCGTGAGGGTCATATCGTAAAACGCGGGAATCAGCGTATATCTCGAAGCGGCGCACATAGCCTCGGTCACGTGGGAGACCATGTTCAGCCTCTCGCCTTCAAGCGTCACCGGCATTCCGAGAACGCCGCTCACTTCAATCACGTAACAGTTATATCCGTCCTGGCTTTCGTCCCATTTGGGCATCGGCAGCAGCCCGAAAGAATCGTTCATTTCCCTTAATCTCGCAAATAATTGCAGCACGCTGCCGTAAAATAATATCTTATTTTCGGCAAAAAGCTTTTCCCCAACCGTCCAGCCTTCCGGAATCGGCGTTACGTCGAGAGTATAGTTTTTGTCCATAAATTCTATCGCTTTGTTCAGAACGTTGATTGTTTTATCGTTGTTCAGGACAAACTGGGGTATGCCGGATTCGTCTTTTTCGGTGACCCTCTGCCCCGCCGCGAAAAACAGCGCGTTCGGGAAACGGTTCATCGTGCCCAGCGCGAACTGGTCTTCGAGACCGATTATTCCGTCGCCGTCGATATCCCTCGCGACTCCCTCCGTTTTCATCATTTCGAGCATCCTGTCAAAAGTCCATGAGCCGTCACGGACGTACTGATACGGCGTCGTCAGCCCGAAATCGCTGATAAGCTGCTTGTTGAACAGCAGTACGAAAATAGAGTCTACGGCCTGCGTCGTGATATCCCCCGTCGTGATATAGAGTCCGCCGCCTATAGTAAAAGCTTCGTTGGCGTTCTGGTCCCACCACGGTTTCGGCAGGTCTATATTGGGAACCTGTTTCAGGTCGAGGAATAAATTCCTGAAAATCAGACCGGACATATCTTCAAGCGTATGTATAATAACGTCGTACGCGCCGTCGCCGGAGTTGACCGAGTTCCTGAACGAGTCGTGCGGGCCTCCGCGCGCGGCGACGTTTATTTCCACGTTGTATTTTTCCTGTATCTCCAGATTTCTGTAAAAAACCGCGTCGTTAAGCGGCTCGCCCGTGTCTTCCTCTGCGAAAATATCTCTGTTGGCCGACCAGCCGGTAGCTCCCTCGAAAGGCATCGCCGTAAGGAACGTCACGGACTCGCCGCCGAAATCCGCCTCCGGAAGATTGGGCAGGATTTGTTCTTCTTCGCCGTCTTTACCGGCGGCGTCCGTATCTCCTCCGCTTTCTGAATCTGCCGTCCGGCCGTTTATATTATCCCCGTCCTGACCGGAGCACGAATATAAAACCCCCAGGAGCGCCGCGAGTATGAGCGCCAGCGCTATAATTCTTTTCATAAATTTTACTCTCCCGTTATGTTTATTTTATATTAGACTTGCGAAATCACATTACTATGTAGGGGCGGCCATTGGCCGTCCGTCTGAAAAACGTCAAAACTGCGTTGGTTTTGCGGACGCGCAATGCGCGCTATGGATTTCAACCCGGCGTCGGGGAATATTTTGCGGACGCGCAATGCGCGCCCCTACAAAACAAATATTTAATTTCGCAGGAAGTCTGTTATTTTATCTGAATCTATCCAGTAATTCTCCGAGACGTTTCTCATAAATATCCCGCGATTTAACCCCGTTGCGGACGCAGAGCGCCGCCGCCGTTCCGACGACTTCTCCCATCATGCCCCCGGTGCGCATAACCCGTACGCTTCCCAGAGCGTCGTGCGTGACGCTTACGTCGCGCCCCGCCATGAACAAGTTCGATATATTGCGCGAATACAGACACCTGTAAGGCACGAAGAACGGCTTGGGGAACTGCTCGTGATAATCTTTCGTGAGAAAAGCGTCTCCCTCGTGGAAAGCGGCGTAAAATTTCCTGTCCGGGTAATGCACGTCGAAATTCCACGTCGTGGGAACTATGCCGTCGGTAAATTTAGTTTCCGCAAAAACGTCGGACTTGCTTAAAACTATATCGCCGAGAAGACGGCGCGACTCGCGTTTTCCGCCGATATACGCGGCGAATTTAAGATAATAGTTTTTATAGTCCCCGTCATGATTTTTAATGCAGTCCACAGCGCCGTACATAGCCCTGAAATTCGTGTCCCTTGCGTATTCCGCCGTTTCTATGGGCGGGTGTTCCATTCCGCTTTCCCAGTACCAGCCTCCCAGAGCGTCCGCGCCCTGTCTGCCGTAAACGTTCTTGACTTTATTCCTTCCGGGAAAATCGACGCCCGACAGGTCGATTGCCCACGGGCACTCCGGGAATTTCTGTTCGCCGTCCGTTTCTTCTATATGCCAGACATTGGTCATTCCCATGTGTCCGTTGGTCGTGACTTCATAATGCGCCCCGGCAAAATAACCCAGAGTTCCGTCGCCCGTGCAGTCGGCGAACATATCCGCGTAAATTTCCCCGTACTCGCCGGTTTTCACGTTATAGACAAGCGCGCTCTTTATCCCGACCCCGTTCTGTTCTGTTTTTGTTTCTGTTACTGCGCCGGTAAGAAAATACCCCGTAAACAAATCGAGATTCGGCTCGTTTTCTAAAATCGCCGCTTTCTTTTCGTCTTCGTAAAGCTCCGCGATATTAGACGGCCCGTAATGCGCCTTTTTTTCCTGTTCAAATTCGCGGGTGATATTGCCGAGTTTAGGGAAAGGCTCAAAATTCGTTTCGCCGGCGAGCCAGACCCTCACTTCCGAGCTGTTGTTCCCCGCGAATATAAACCTGTCGTGGACAAGGGCGGTCTTTAAGCCGTTACGCGCGGCGGCGACTGCCGCGCTCATCCCCGATATTCCTCCCCCCGCAACGACGAAATCATATCTGCCCAAATTTACGGCCGCTTCCGTTCCCGTCAGAGCCCGCCGCATTTCGAGCGTTTCTTTTATATTATCCGGCGGAATAAAATCTATATTTTTCGTCAGGAGAATCCCCGCGCAGCGACCCTCGAAACCCGTAAGGTCGCGCAGCGCTATTTTAACTTCCCCCGGTTCGATTTCTATAATCCCGCCGTCCTGCCAGTTCCATTCGGCGCTATGCGTACCGAAAGTCGCGCCGCTTTCAATTTCTCCGACGCTCACTTTAAAAATCCCGGGAGACATATTTTGTTTCCATCGCGCGTTCCAGTCTTTCGTAAATACCCACAGCCTGTATTTGCCCGATTCGCTGAAATTCACCGTCGTTACGGCGTCGGCTACGGGAACGCCCAAACCGTGCGCGAGAAGATATTCCGAACCCATGTTAAGTACAAACTGCGTATCGAGAACCCAGCCTCCGTAATTTTCAAACGCTCCGGCTCCGACAAACACAGATTCGCCTTTTAATTTTTTATAATCCATTTTTCACCGCTCCTTATCTAACGAAACTCAATAGAAATATTATATAATAAAAATATAAACCGGCGGTAAACATATTATTAATATTGATGAAAAATTTTTATATTAATATGAGTTTGCGCGCATTATTTAAATTTGCGCCAAAGCCCCCCTTGTTAAAGGGGGGTGTCACGAAGTGACGGGGGGATTCCGGGTTATAATCCCCCCTGCGGCTTCGCCGCTTTCCCCCCTTTAACAAGGG
>WRMA01000054.1 GCA_009777355.1 Oscillospiraceae bacterium
GGAGCGACGAGGCATGGAACGATTATTTGGGCTGGCAGAGAGAAAATAAAAAGATATTAAATAAAATAAACAATCTTTTGAAAGATATAGAGCGTCATCCGTTCGAGGGGATAGGTAAGCCCGAACCTTTAAAATATGATTTAGCGGGTTATTGGAGCAGACAGATTAACGACGAACACAGACTTGTGTATGAAATCCAAAATAACAGTATTTATATAGCCCGGTGTAAATATCACTATAATAAATAAAAATAAATAATATTTTGTATATCAAAACAAAGAAAAATATATTGCAATTATTATTAAAATATTGTATAATAGTCTTGTTGTGTATAAAATTATAGAATAAAGAGAAAAAATTAACGGAGGATTAATACTAATGGCTAATACTAAAGACATAAGAAACGTCTGCTTTTTGGGTCACGGGGGAAGCGGGAAAACGTCTCTCGCCGAGGCGATACTCTTCTTGACGAAAAATTCCGACAGACAGGGTAAAGTTACCGACGGAAACACCGTCAGCGATTACGACCCCGAAGAAATCAGGAGAGGTTTTTCGATTCAGTCGTCGCTGCTTTCTTTTAACTGGAAGAACGCGAAAATTAATTTGCTCGATACCCCCGGGTTTTTCGATTTCGCCGGGGAAGTCAAACAGGCGGTGAGAGTCGCGGACTGCTCCGTGATTGCGATTAACGCGAAATCGGGAATAGAAGTCGGCACTGAGTTCGCTTTTGATTACTCGGACGAAGCGGGGATTCCCAAAGTTATTTTCGTGAGTAAACTCGACGAAGAAAACGTCAAGTTCGACGAGATTTTCACTGAGGCGAGGGAAAAGTTCGGAGGCGCGGTGTGTCCGGTTTTCGCTCCGTTTATCGAAAACGATAAAACGTCGGGGTATGTCGATTTGATTAAATCGAAATATTTTGCGGCCGAAAAAGGCGGAAGTTTGAAAGAAACTCCCGTTCCCGCCGCTTTCGAGTCAAAAATCGAAGAGTATAAAGAGATATTGTTCGAGTCTCTCGCCGAAACGAGCGACGAATTAATGGAGAAATATTTTGAGAACGGAAGCGAAAGCTTTACGGACGAAGAAATAGAGAAGGCTTTTAATTACGGATTGAAACACGGCAGTATAATCCCCGTATTTTCGGGCTCCGCTTCGACTCTCGCGGGAATAGATTATCTCGTCGACAGTATCGTCAAGTATTTCCCCAGTCCTCTCGACAGGGAATCCGAAAAGATTTACGAGTACGTCGAAGCCGAAGAGAATCCGAAAATAAAAGACGTTAAAATCGAAGAAAAAGGCGCGGCTTCTATATTCGTGTTTAAAACGGTCGCGGACCAGTTCGGTAAAATGTCGTATTTTAAAGTCATGAACGGCAGTCTCAAAAGAGACGCGGTATTAAAAAATCTGAAATCCGGACAGAACGAAAAGTTCGCGCATATCTATACTTTAAGGGGTAAGAAACAGACCGAAGTAGAAGAGTTGATTTGCGGTGAAATCGGCGTTACGCTTAAACTCGCCTCGACGAACTCGAACGATACCCTCGCCGCCTCGGGCAATAACGATTACGTGAAAATCGCGTACCCCGAACCGTTTTTGACTTACGCGCTTAATCCGAAAGCGAAAGGCGACGAGGATAAAATCTCGACTAATATAAGTAAACTTCTGGAAGAGGATTTGACTATAAAATATGAAAACAACGCCGAAACCCGTCAGATGCTCATGTCCGGACTGGGCGAGATGCATATCGACGTCATAACTTCGAAACTCAAGAACAGATACGGCATATCAGTCGAGTTTTCTATACCCCGTATGGCTTACAGGGAGACAATCAAGAAGAAAATCGACGCGAGAGGTCTGCATAAGAAACAGTCCGGCGGAGCGGGTCAGTTCGGCGACGTTCATATCACGTTCGAACCGTGCGACGAGAATCCGGGGCTTACTTTCACGGAAACTATATTCGGCGGTTCAGTTCCTAAAAATTATCACCCCGCGGTCGAAAAGGGACTTCTCGAGTGTATGGGCAAAGGCGTTCTCGCGGGATTCCCCGTCGTTAATTTAAAGGCGAATTTGTTCGACGGAAAATATCACGACGTGGACTCCAACGAGCTTTCGTTCAAACTCGCGGCAAGACTTGCGTTCAAGCAGCTTACGGCCGCGTCTCCCGTGATTCTCGAACCTATAGGAGAGCTTAAAGTCACGATTCCGGACGCTATAGTCGGCGATATTATGGGCGATTTAAACAAACGCAGGGGAAGAGTCATGGGTCTTAACCCGCACGAGAGCAAAAAAGGCTTCACGGTTATCGACGCGGAAGTTCCCATGGCAGAGATGCAGACTTATACGATTCAGTTGAGGGCGACCTCCCAAGGACGGGGATATTACGAGTTCAGATTCGTCAGATACGAAGAACTCCCCGCGGTTCTATCGCCTAAGGTTATAGAAGACGCGAAAAAATTCGCCCAGGAGGACGACGAATAATATAAGAGGTGTATATACGCCGTAAAGCCCCCTTTGTTAAAGGGGGGAAAGCGGCGGAGCCGCAGGGGGGATTATAAGCCGGAATCCCCCCTGTCGCTTCGTGACATCCCCCCTTTAACAAGGGGGGCTTTAAATAAATCGAATTTGAAAATTGACGTTTGTGTGTAGGGGCGGCCATTGGCCGTCCGTCTGAAAAACATTAGACCTCTTTCAAAACCGAAATACGACCACCCCGCCGTCTGCGGACGGCACCCCTCCACGGAGGGGAATTAATAAAACGGCGAAGTTGAGTGAAAATTCCCCTCCGCGGAGGGGTGGCGCGACGCGTAAGCGGCGTGACGGGGTGGTTTTGAAAGAAGTCCATTAAATTTACGTTGGTTTTGCGGGCGATTAATAATCGCCCCTACAGTTAGATTGCGAGTCAGTATGTATAAACAAAAAAAACAATCCGGAGGATTTAATTTATGGGAAATATAAACATAGGCGAAGATATACGGAGAAGAAAACAAAGATGGCTCGATTTGTACGACGGCAAAATAAACTCGGTTCTTTTGCTCTCGCTCAACTGCGGCGAACGCGCCTTGCCGTATCCGGAAAATAAAAATAAACGCATAGAATACGGGATTAACTCTTACAGAATCTATCTCGACGCAATAGAAAAAAATTCGGGAGACGACAGAGTTCCCGCTTTGTCGCCTTATACCGGAACGGAAATATTCGCCAGGGCGTTCGGCTGCGAAGTCCATTATCCGGGAAACGATATGCCGTTCGCGCTGCCGTTCGTAAAAAATTCGAAAGATTTGGCGAAAGTTAAATATCCCGATTTATATAATTCGCGGACGATTTGCGAAATAGTTGAAATCGCGGATAAATTAAGGGAAGCCGAACCGGACGCTTTAATGCAGCTGCCGGATATTCAGAGTCCCCTCGGTATCGCGGCTTTAATCTGGAACAAAGAGGATTTCTTCGCGTCTATGTACGAAGACCCGGAAGCCGTAAAGGAGTTGGTCGCTATGACTGAAAAATTTCTAATCGAATTTCTCGATTTTTGGTTCGAAAGATACGGCGGGGAATTTATGGCGCATTTCCCGGATTATTATATGCCCTACGGAATAACCCTTTCGGAGGACGAAGTCGGAGCGGTAAGCCCCGGTATGTTCAGGGAATTTTCGCTCGGGAGCTTAAACAGGCTGTCCGAACGTTACGGCATGTTCGGTATGCACTGCTGCGCGGACGCAGAGCATCAGTGGGAGGATTTCAAGAATATCAAAAACCTGAAATTATTAAATTTCGTACATAATCCCGGCGTATGCGAAAAAGCATATATATTTTTTAAAGACGTATGCGCGCAGATGCACTCCGCAAATATAGACAAAGAAATTTTTGACAAAAATAAAAATATGCGCGTAGTAATCAGCGAGTGGGCGGATAATGCGGAACAAGCGGCAGAAAAAAGCTTATTGCGAAATTACGTTACCATGTAGGGGCGGCCATTGGCCGTCCGTGTGAAAAACGTCAAAATCATGTTAATTTTGCGGACGCGCAATGCGCGCCCCTACTGTTTCTGGCTGTAATTATAGTAATAATAATATTTTTTTCCGGACGCGAATTCGTCCGAGAAGTCGTTGAGAAGAAATCCCAGTATATTCGTGTTGACTAGTTTGAGCTGGTTTACCGCGTCTTTGAGGGCGCGGCGTTTCGTGTATTTCTGGCGGGCGGTTATTATTATGCCGGAGACGTGCTTCGAGATAATACTGGGGTCCGCGACGATATTTACGGGCGGCATATCCACTATAACGTAGTCGAACCGTCCGGCGAGTCCGGAAATCAGCTCCTTCATTTTTTCCGATTCGAGTAATTTCGAGGGGTCCTGCGAGACTATTCCGGAAAGGAGAACGCTTAAATTCTCGATTTTCGATTTTATGAGCGCCTCTTCGACAGAACATTCGCCCGCGAGTATATTCGCGATTCCCCGGGATTCCCGCAGTTTTAAAAGCCTGCCGATTTCGGGGATTCTGAAATCGAAGTCGACGAGGAGGATATTATATCCCGCGGCGGCGAAACTAATCGCGGCGTTCAGGCAGTTTATGCTTTTACCCGCCGAGCTTTCCGCGCTCGTCACCCCTATGATTTTATTTTCTAAACCGGACAGGGCGAAGACGATATTCGTCCTTAGGATATTATACGATTCCTTAATAAAAAAAGGGGTGTCTTTATTTAATATATATTCGTGATATTCCTCGGGTCTTTCCGCGTAGCCGGACTCCCTTATATCAACGGCGGCCGGGGGAGAAGCCGAAGCCGGGTTTTCCGGCGGCGCTTCCGGCGTATTTGGAGTATTTGGAGTATTTGAAGTCTGGGATTTATTTTTGATATTCAAAAGCTCCGAAATGAGATAATATTTCATAATTTAATCTGCTCTTCCTAATTGAATCTATACGGGACGTATTTACTATCTTTCTTTGCCCTCTTTCGTAAAGAGGGTGCCGTCCGCAGACGGCGGGTGTTTTCGTCTCCCCTCGCGCAGCATCAAATTTCAAAAACACCCGTCAGCCGCTTACGCGGCTGCCACCCTCTTTAAAAAAGAGGGCTTTGCCGCAAATTTAATCTGCTCTTCCTACTTTTTGTCTCTGCGCCGGTAAACCTTTCCGCGGCGGCCGCGTTTAAAATTCGGGATGATTCCCAGAACGGGAAACTCGAACATATTTTTGATTTCCTCGGCCGATTTTATTCTCGTGTCCAGAACTTCCGCAAGGGTCAGGACGCCGGAGACGAAGAGAAATCCCGCCGCAAAAAAGACCAGTATATTTACGGGTATATTGGGTGAGAACGGCGCGCCGGGAATCTGCGCGTAATCTATGATTTTAACCGAGCTTCCCTCGACGAACCCGGCGATTACCGGAGGGGCGGACGCGGCGATAGCGTTTGCGACGAGCATGGCTTCGCGGGGGATTTTACTGGTGACCGTAACCCTGAGTATTTCGGTATTCCCCACGCCGGAAGCCGAAATCATCGAATAAATCTGGGACGGGGAATATTTACCCTCAAGCTCGTTCGAAACTCTCTCGAGAACGGTATTGCTCGAAATCATCGCTATATAAGTATTGACGAGTCTCTGGGCCGCTCCGAGGTCTCCCTGGGTTCTCTGCGTAAGGTCCGACGGGTCTATTCTGTTGTCTATGTATACCGAGATATGCGTCCGGTAGAGGGGCGCGACGAAATAATACGACCAGACGAAACCCGCCGCGGCGGCGACTAGGGACGCCGCAAGTATCAGCAGCCAGTTTTTAAGCAGAACCTTAGCGATTCTTATAATGTCTAAACCCTCAAAAAGAGCCATAAAATATCTATCTCCCGTTTATATATATTATACGCAGAATTGCGCGAAACAGCCCGGCGCTAATCAAATAAAATCTTATTTTTGTGTTTCCCGGCCGCCTGTTATTACATAAAATTTATTTTTCAGGCACAGCGCGAATATCAGCAGATACTGGATAAAAAACTTGTCCCTGTGTCTCAGGGCGGTTCCCGCGTTGTCTACCCCCCACGAGAATACGAACGCGCTCACGACGGCCGCGACAAGCAGCGAGATAATCATCTGCTTGTTTTTCGCCAGAGGGTCCGTCAGCGTCTTATACGCTTTATAATAACAGTACGCATAGAATAACGCGTTGAAAACGAAGGCGATAATGTCGCTCATTCCCCGCCAATCCCACGGCAGCGGAGAAAGTATAAAATAAAATATACGAAAGGGGGAGTTTACGGCCATGTCCAAAATACCGCTGCCCGTGTTAATATGCAGAACTCCGTATCCGGAACCGCCCCTGCTTTCCCTCTCGCCCACAGCCGCGACGTCTTCAACCGATTCTACTCTGCCGAATTTCCCCATATCCGCATAGCCTAATATATCTGATATAAAAAAATACGCGAAAACGCACAAAACCGAAAAAATAATCGTTTTCCCGGTAAACCTAAATTTCCCGCTTCTCCTGTCATACAATATCAAACATACGGCGTACGCGACGGCGAGGGCAATCGCCCCCGAATGGAACGTCGCCGCATTCAGCGAAAACGCGGCGGCGATAATCAGCATGAGAATTTTGCCTTCTTTAAGCCATTTTACGAAAAACAAAGAAGAGAGGGCCAATAAAAATACGATAATCGACTCGCGCAGCAATATACTGTTCGTCACGGCGTAGTTAGGCATAAGCATACCCACTGCGGCAAATATAGTCTGCGTACGCGAATCGGCGTTGAATTTACGCAGGATTCTTAACCCTATAGAAACGGCGGCAATGCCGAGAAGTATATTAACGTACTGCGCGATAATTCTCTGGGGTCCGAAAAATCTGAATATATAGTCGTTTATAAAATCCGGATAAGCGGTATATCTTACATAATTCCCCGAATATATCGAAACCGCGGCCGCGTAAAACCCCTCGGAATCCTTTCCGCTGTTCGGGAGTATGAATATATGCGAATAGTACCTGTCCCAGAACAGCAGCAGGATTCTCATGAGATACCCCGCCGCGAAAAAAAGCGAGACCTGTCCGCCTTTGCCGGCAAGAGCCGCGTCTATTAGAAAAACGACGCTCGTAGCGGCTATTATAACCCAGGATACGGCGTTCATGTTTTCAGTAAACCATATCTCATTTTTAAATACGCTGCAGACTAATCCCCCAATCAGCAGCGCGAGCCACGTAAAAATCACTTTATGCCCCTTCGTTCGTTAATTCGCGGGTATATCAAATCCCGTCCGCGGGTATATTTCCTATATTTTTGGCCGCTTCCTGAAGAACCCGGCGTATCAAAGTCGACGACGTCTCTTTGGTATACGGCAGATAAATAATATCCGCGCCGTATTTTTTGAATATTTTTTCAGTATCCTCAAACAAAGGCGAGCCTTTCCAGTCGTCGCCGACGAACATCGAGTTGAACCTCAGCTTTTCAAGAGCTTCGACTTTATCGCGGGTTTCCTGCGGAACTACCTCGTCCACGTATTTTATCGCCTCAACGATTGCGCGGCGCTCCTCATAGGGGATAACCGGCGTTTTGCCTTTATATTCCCTGACAAGTTCATCCGTGCTGACCCCGACTATCAGATAGCCGCACATTTCTTTCGCGCGCCTTAAAATATTCAGGTGACCTATGTGGAACAGGTCAAACGCGCCCGTCGTGTATCCTTTTATCATTTTATATCCGTCCTCTCTTCGACTGGTTGCCGAAAAACATTTCCCCCTCGGTTTCTATATCCGGATATTTTTCAAACGGAAAAAGATAATCCGGAAGTTCCTTTTCTATTTTTCCAATATCTTCTTCGTAGCCTTTATATTTTTTAAACAGCTGCGAGTTGTTGCGCGACCACTTCGGCTTAAAAAATTCCCCTTTGGCGGTATGCCGGCTGACGCCGCAAAACTCGGCTATTTTCGGAACGCTATTATCATAATCGTAAAGTAACTCTTCAAAGTTCATAAACAATATATCTTCCCGTTCCCGTAAACCGTCCGGCTCCGTACGCATAGCCTTGAACCATGAGATGAAGTCTTCGACCGTGTCTGTGGCGGCATATAATCCGGCGCCCCTGCTTTTAAGGAATATCTTACAGAATAAATAGCAGTCGCGCGGGTCTCTGTCCACAACGACGGCTTTGGGATTATCGACATACTTGAAACCCTTTGCGGGATTATTGGCGCAAAATAACTGGTCTATAACGGTCGTTTTGGATTCGTCGCGTCCCATAGAGTCAAGCAAGGCGTTTATATATTCTTTGGCGGCGGCGTCGAAATTGCGCGGGCGTACGGAAATTTCCCTTTTCGGGAAAAATACTTGAAACAGCCGTTCAGGAATCCGTTTCGGCTTCGTTAATCTGCATACAACCATTAATAGTTTCGCCAGCGCGCGAGAATAGAACCACGATAGCGAGCCTCTTTCCTCTGTGGCCAATCCGTGCCAGCGAACTTGTACTATCTTTCGGAGAAATCGCTCCGTGAGGTCATTCGCCAATTTCTTTTCGATTCCTGCCAAGTGCCCTCTGCTTCTGGTTAACTTTCGAAAACGTTGTATCGGCAATGAACTAAAGGTTTTTCTAAAATTGGCGTTAAGGTGCCAATCCAAATCAGAAAGACCGTCGGGATAATATATAAAGGGAAACTCATAACGGTCAAGCACGCGCGCGTCGTCAAACTCGCGCAATAAATCTGTAACCGCGCTTGCTCCGGAAGAAAAATATCCGCAGACTCCTATGGTTTTATTAAGCATAACTTGAACCTCCCCCGTACCAGCCGGCCGCCTCTTCTATTCCCCTCTTAAAATCCCACTCCGGGTCATATCCCAGCGCTTCCCTCGCCTTTTTTATATCCGCTCCGCTGTGAACTATATCGCCTTTACGCCCCGGCCTGAACTCCGGTTCTACGTCTTTTTTCCCCAAAGCCCGGGCGATATCATAATATATATCTATTAACTCGTCCCTTACTCCGTAAGCTATATTATAAGCCTCCCCCGCGAAATCCCCCGGCGCGAGACACGCCTTTAAGTTCGCCTCGATTACGTTTTCGATATAGACGAAATCCCTGGTTTGCTTCCCGTCGCCGTAAATTACCGGAACTTCGCCGTTAAGCAGGGTTTTTATAAACTTCGGAATCACAGACGCATACTCTCCCTCCGGGTCCTGCCTTTTGCCGAACACGTTGAAATATCTCAGCCCGTAAGTGTCGAGCCCGTACAAAAATTTATACAGACGCGCGTACTCTTCGTTCACTTTTTTAGTCAGGGCGTACGGGGATAAGACATGCCCCTCCGAGCCTTCTGTCTGCGGCAGAATCAAACTGTCTCCGTACACCGCCGCGCTCGACGCGTACACAAACCTTTTCACGCCGTTTTTAAGCGACGCCTCAAGCATATTAAGCGAGCCCTTAATATTTATATCGTCGTAAAGCAGCGGCATTTCGACGCTTCTCGGAACGCTTCCCCACGCCGCCTGATGCAGGACGAAATCTATATCTTCAGTCGATTTCAGACACGTTTCGTAATCCCGTATGTCTCCCTCAATCAGTTCAAACGTCGAATTATTACCAAAACTATCTATATTTTCCCGTTTCCCCGTGGAAAAATTATCGAGACACCTGACTTTAAATCCCATATTAATAATCGCTTCGCATAGATTAGACCCGATAAATCCCGCTCCGCCCGTCACGAGAAAATTAGACCCTTCCGGAAATTTTAAATTTTTATATCCCATAAATTAAACCTCTTCATATATTTTCCGCATTTTTTCCATAACGTTCGCCAAATCGAACTTCTTTACGGCTCCTTTGTTATACCCGCCCATTTTTTTCCTTAAATCTTTATCCTTTGCGAGACTATCGATAGCCGAGGCAAATCCGTCGACGTCTTTCGGATTGACCGAATATCCCGTAACGCCGTCTTCTGAATAATCGTTTATGCCGTGGATATTTGAAGTAATAATCGGCAGCCCCGCGCTCATCGCTTCAATCGCCGCAAGTCCCAAACCTTCCCTCATCGACGGAAAAACAAAAATGTCTGAAATATTAAGCAAATCCGCTATGTCTTTCCTGAATCCCGGTAAAATAACGCGCTTATCTACCCTTAACCGTTCGGACAGAGCCTTGAGTTCGCCGTTCATACTTCCGGTTCCGCAGATTATATAATATAACTGATTCGACTTGATTCGGCTCATAGCCCGTATTATAATTTGATGATTCTTATTTTTATTAAGCTCCCCGACCGATATTAATATAGTTGCGTCCTTTGGAATACCCAATTCTTTCCGTATTGTCTCCCGGTCTTTAGCGGGCTTCGAAAATTTCGCCGTGTCTACGCCTATTCCGGGTATATAATATATTTTTTTCGCCCTCATTTTCTTTTTCGCGAGAGCGTAGTCCTCGTGATTTATTGTAACCAAACCGTCGGTAATATATGAACAGATTTTTTCCATGGGATAATATAACAGCCAATTTATAAGCGGCGCGCCCTTATAAAAGTGAAATCCGTGCGCCGTATATAATATCTTCATGCCTTTTTTTCTCTGTTTTCTGCCGCATAATCTTCCCAGCAGACCGCCCATAGGAGTATGGCAATGTATCAAATCATACTTTTCCGACTCTATAATTTTCTTTAACTGAAAATACGCTTTTATATTATCTAACCTGAACGGCGAGCGCCGAACCGCTATATTATATTTTTTATCGCAGTATAAAATCTCTTCGCCGCCGTATGTCGCAACGTGGACTTCACAGCCCCGGTCTTTGAAATATTTCAAATAGGGCAGGTGAAATGAATTTATATGCTCCGTAACCGTAGCCGCAAATAATATTTTCATACGTTTATTAATTTATCCTTTTGTAAAATTTTGCTAATGATTCGACCATGCCGACGGATTTATATCCAATATTTTCCTCACCGTTCCGTCCGGCAGTAAGGCGCACGAATTAAACGCATGGTCGCCGATACTCGTCACGCTGTCCGGGATATTCAGAACCGACAGCAGACTGCATCTCTGGAACGCGCCGCCGTTGATTCCTCCCCCGATAGCGAGCAAACCCTCGGGCAGAGACGCGCTCGTCAGCGCGGAGCAGTTGAAGAAAGCTCTCCAGCGTATATTTTTTACGCCTTCCGGTATCTCTATCTCTTTCAGCGAAACGCAGTCGCTGAACGCGCTCGAGCCGATAACGGTTACGCTGCCGGGAAGCGTTACGTCCGTAAGCGAAGAACACCCCATAAACGTCTCGTAACTTATAACGGCGAGACCGTCGGGTAAAGCTATGCTTTTCAGCGAACGGCAGTCGTAAAACGCGGCGTCTCCTATACCCGTCACCCCGTCCGGGATAACTATGCCGGGAAGCGCTCTGCATCCCCGGAACGTCTCTTTTTCTATGATTTTTATATTCTGCGGCAAAATTACGCTTTCAAGCGAACGGCAGTCGTAAAACGCCCTGTCGCCGATACTCGTCACGCTGTCCGGGATAACTACGCTTTTCAGCGACGTACAGCCGTTAAAGGCGTTATTGCCTATACTCGTCACGCTATCCGGAATTATCACTTCCGCAAGCATTGCGCAACCTGCGAACGCCGCGTCGCCTATGCTCGTCACCCCGTCGGGGATTATCACTATCGTCAGCGAAGTCTCCTCCCTGAACGCGAAATCGCCGACGGACACGACCGGCAGTCCGGATATCTCTCCCGGTATCCTCACGATTGATTTACTCCCGTCGTACCCCGTTATCCTGACTCCGCCCGCTTCGCCGTCATGAATATATCCGCCGTCGTATTCGTACGCGAACGATTCGGGAGAATCCTCCGGGGGCCGCGCCGTTTCTTCTTCGCTTGTCTCGGGAACTCCGGCCATACTGTAAAAGACATACTCCGCCTCGGGACGGTTCATGAGATTATACGCCGCCGCAACCAGCAGAACCGCGAGCGAAACGAACAGTAACGACAAAACGGCTTCCTTATATTTTTTTCTCCGTCTTCTGTATCTTCCGTATCTCATAACCAATCCGAGACCTCCCCGATTAATTTATCATTTATTAATCGTCTAAATATATTATAGCGCGAATTTTGTCGTTTGTCAATTCTTTTTTAGACAATCAAAATATTTTGACTTGTTTTTATATAAAACGGGCTGCGCGGTTGTTCGAATTTGCGGCAATGCCCCCCTTGTTAAAGGGGGGTGTCACGAAGTGACGGGGGGATTCCGGGGTATAATCCCCCCTGCGGCTCCGCCGCTTTCCCCCCTTTAGCAAGGGGGGCTAAACACCCGTCAGCCGCTTGCGCGGCTGCCACCCTCTTTAAAAAAGAGGGCTTTACTGCTTCTTTTCCGCCCGTTTTCTCAAAAAACTTTTCGCCTGATTTAATATTTCTATAAACACAGAGACCCTTAAAATATATAACAAAACCGCGTAAATCCCGAGAGAAATAAAGGACGCGGCCGCTAAAAATACAAACCCAGGCAGTAAATCCCTGAAAAATCCCGAAAGCATAAACGCCGGGAGCATAAACAAAGCGGCCGCCGAGCATTTTAAAATATCGGACAGAAACGCCTTCCCCCCGAACGCCCCGCATTTGCGCCTGAAGAAAATCAATAATATTATATAATTTAATATACGCGCGATTGAAGTAGCCAGAGCGAGCCCCGCCGCCTGCATATATCTTACGAGAATTATATTCAGTATAATATTGGCGATTACCGCGATTACCGCGCCCAAACGCGGCGTTTTCGTGTCCTGCATACCGTAGAAGGCGTTGTTTAACACTTGGCAGCCGCCCATAAAAAATAACGCGGGTATCATAAACACGAGTATATGCGCGGTTATAATAGTATCCTCACCCGTGAACGCGCCGCGTTCGTACACGATTCTTACGATTTCCCGGCTGAAATACATACAAACGAGAGTTACCGGGAGCATTATTGCGAACAGACCCGACATAGATTTGACCGCGAGATTTTTTAAACCGCCGAAATCTTGCTTTGCCGCGTACCGCGAAAACATGGGCAGAATCACTGAAATTACCGCCGCCGTAATAATCCCGTGAGGCAGAGCCCTCAGTTTCGTAGCGTAATTCATAGCCGTTATACTCCCCTCGACGAGTCCGGACGCTAAAATTTTGTCGACTATAACGTTTATTTCGTCTACCCCTATGCTTACGAGTATGGGTAAGCATAATATAACAATCTCTTTTACGTCGCCGTTCCTGAAATTAAACATAGGCTTAAATTCGAATATATTTTTAAGCGACAGTATAATCATCGCGGCCTGCATCAATGTTCCCGCTATATAACCCGCGACCAGCGCGTATATTCCCATAGAACCGGAAAATGCCGTGACAAAAAATATTACCGAGACCGAAACGGGTAAACTAACCAGCGACGGAATAAAAAATCTCTTGTTTGCCCTTGATATCGCGCCCAGGAAATTCACCGCGTTTGAAAACAGGGTGAACATAAACATAATCCTGATGAATCTTAGCGACAGGGCCGCCGTTTCGGCGTCGAAGCTCGGCGCGAACATCTTAATTAAAACCGGCGCGGATATTATACCCAATAACGACAAAACGCCGTATGCGGCGCTTGTAATGCACAAAATATTACCCGCGAACGCATCGGCTTCCTTTTTGCTCTTCTGTACCAGTCTGTGATTATACATCGGTATTACGACGGTCGCGACGCTCATCGACAGTACCGCGACGAAAAGATTGATAATGCCGATAGCCATGTTGTAGGCGTCGGTCTGCCACGTCGCCCCGTAGTACCCCGCGACGACCATTTCGCGGACGAACCCGAAGAGTTTCGAGACCAGAAGTATAACCGTTATATACGATATCGTTTTTGTTGTTCTGTTCATTTGTTTAAATTTATCTTAAATTTTTTAAAATTTGCCCCCCTTTAATTATTCCGGGATTGGTTGAGAGTCCGCAAGTTTCGCAGTCGTTCAAATTTGCCGCAAAGCCCTCTTTTTTAAAGAGGGTGGCAGCCGCGTAAGCGGCTGACGGGGGTTTTTGAAATTTGACTCC
>WRMA01000055.1 GCA_009777355.1 Oscillospiraceae bacterium
AGCGGACACGACCAATAACACTCTGTGTTACACGCTTTGCATTTTTCCCGGTAAAATAAAAATCTCTCCTTGCTTATCGCTCCTCTGGGGCACGCTTCGATACAAATATCGCAGTTCGCGCACTCCGACGCCATAACCGGATTTTCCCGCCAATTAGCGTCGTTATAAGGCGCGTCGGTCAAAAAAACCGTATATTGCACACGGCTTCCGATTCCCGGTACGCTCGTTACGTTATTTCTGTTATACTCCGCCAAACCGCTCATGACGGCAAGTCTTTTTATGGGAAGCATCGTATAAAGTTTAGAAGCGAATCCCGCTTTTTTCAAGGCGTCTTTGACGTTAACCGCGCCGGTCGGACGGACGTCGCCGTCTCCGCTCGGTAACGCCGCAATCAAAACGGACGTATATTTTTTAGATACTTCCGACAGCCTGTCAATCCCTTTTATGCTGTGCGCGATATCCCCTTTCTGCCTTTCATTCACATCGTCTCTGTCGTGCAGAACCCACATATCCCCCGGCATTGACTTTACTTTTTCGATTGAAACACATTCCCATCTTGTATAGCCGTATTCCTCCAGCAGCTCTTTTAGTTTCCGCATTTTTTCCATAATATATATATCCTCCAACATTTATTCGGCGCATGATATTTTTATCGGCATATAGTAATCCATCTGACTAAATCCCATAACTTCCGCCGCTTCGGGCGGCGTGATTATATTGCCCATTCTGCGGCGGTTTTTATCCCGCTCAAATCCATGCTTTTGCAAAAATGCGCGTAATTCTTTATCCATACTTTCAATATCAGTTTGCTGGTCAATATCAGTATTCACAGCGTAAAGCCCGCCTTTGAAATCAACGATACCGAAGCGTTCGGGAACGGTCATTCCGTCCTCATAGATATACAGCCATTCTACTCCGCCCGGCGCTTCGGCTGCAAAATCCCGCGGGTCTTTCGTACGGGGAAAAGCCGCAAACCAAGCGTTGAACGCCGTAAAATTTTCCTCGCCGAACATACCAATCCCCGATGAAACCATTTTGCAATCGGGAATTTCTATAATACGAATCGCTTGCATAAACATTCTCCTTTTACTGCATATTAATATAAATTTATATATATAATCTCTGACTTTATTTTTCTATATCAATATCAAAATACAGCCGTCCGTCTTTATCGCTTATATATGGCTGACGATTTCTGATATAGCCGTATTCGGGGAAAGACCCTAAACAGTTCCGGTAAATATAATATAAAACGGGCTGATATGTTTTTGCATACTCTGTTTTAACAGACGCTGATTTTTTAAGTCTTTCGTAAAATTCGCTTTTATATTTCAATAATCCCGGTTCGGCGATATTATACGGAAGTTCCGACAAACACAGCATAAAATAATTTACGGCGTTTTCTTTGTATTTCGCGTCTATATTATTGTTTATTTTTTCCACAAGCTTTTTCATCCATTCAGTGTCTCCGGGCGCGGCGGCGTTAATAAAACGCAGCGCGGGGAGCGAAGTATGAAAACATTCGCCTATAATGCAGTCGTTGACAAAACAGGCGGTCTTTAATCTTTTGATAACGCCTCTGACCATTTCTTTCACAACGGGATTATCAGGAGCGAATAAGCAAAGCAACCTGATAATATCAAGTTCATATGCGTTTGAGGACAAAATATGCGTCTTTGGCGACATCGGGATAATCGTCTGTAATTTTTTGCCGTTATTATAAGGCGTAATATAATAAGCCGGATATGTTCCCGTGACATCGCCGTCTTTGTCAGTATTATTCTCATATTTAACGCCTTTATAAAAACTCTGTTTCTCCCGTTCGCCGCTTTGAGCGTCAAGAAGCTGCCGGACGATATTTGCCTTCTGCGTATCTGTCAGCCCGCCGCCTTTAATAATATAGTGATTTGTTTTTGTCATGAGTTCATGCGCGTTCATAACAATATCTCCCCGCGATAATAATATAAATCTATATATATTATATCACGGGGAAGATGACAACAGTATGTCATATTATAGTCCGAACGCTTTGTAAACATTTTAGTTTGATTTAAATTTAAACGCTGTGAGCGTATTTTTCAGCAGCATTGTTCTCGTCATAGGTCCAACTCCTCCGGGAACCGGGGTTATATAAGACGCGATTTTTGCGACGCTTTCGAAATCGACGTCGCCGCATAATTTCCCGTCGTCTTTTTTATGTATGCCCACGTCTACTATAACAGCGCCTTCTTTGACCATATCCGCTTTTATAAACTGCCTCTGTCTCATCGCAACGATTAATATATCCGCTCTTTTTGTTACTTCGCCCAAGTCTTTTGTTCTTGAATGGCAGACCGTTACAGTTCCGTTTGCCTGGAGTAATAACAGAGCCATGGGCTTGCCCACTATATTGCTTCTGCCTACGACAACACATTCTTTGCCGGACATATCTATATTATAATATTTCAGCAGTTCCATTACTCCCATAGGAGTACACGGAACGAAATTATATCTTCCAAGAGTTATTCTTCCCACGGTTTCGGGGTGAAACGCGTCGACATCTTTTTCCGGCGATATATTTTCAAAAACAATATCTTCGTTTAAGTGTTTCGGCAGGGGCGACTGAACCAGTATTCCGTGGATATTTTCTTCTTCGTTTAATTTTTTAACAAGCCCAAGAAGTTCTTCTTCGCTTATATTTTCGGGAAGCGCGTGTTCTTCCGAGTACATTCCGACTTCTTCGCAGTCTCTGCGTTTATTTTTCACATAGACTTTTGACGCGGGGTCGTCTCCGACAATAACCACCGCAAGTCCGGGGATTTTACCCGAGGTTTTCTTAATTTCCTCGATTTCGAGTTTTATTTCTTCTTTTATTTTTGCCGAAACGAGTTTGCCGTCGAGAATTTCAGCCATAATATTTTATACCTCCGATTTTATTTTTTTATTTTAATTAAATTGCAGCATTTTCTATTTTACAATAATATTATGTCTAACTTGTGAAGTTTTATCTGTATATTGACAAAGCGGACAAAATATATTAAAATATAGATAAAATTAAATTTATTAATATTCTAAAAGGTGATGTTTATGCGAGAGCTTGATAATAAAAATAATAATAATGAAACGGAACAACAGGATAAATCCGGCAGATTAAGAGGATACGTCTGCATATTTTCGGCCGCCGGAATTGCGGTACTGGGTTTAACTATGATAATTCTCGGTTACGTCGTGTCTTTCAGGGGAAGCGACGGGGAAATGCGGAACGGTCTGGGAAGAATCCTCGACGAAGTCCCCGCCGCGCTGTCCTGGATTTTCATTCAGTGGGCGGGGCATATATGGCTTATTATAGACTTAATTATCCTTCTCGGAATGATTATGCTTATCGACAGACTGTTAGCCAAAAGCAGGATTTATTTCAAAGGAGTAAAAAACGTCGATTTTTGATTTTTAAATTTAAATAGTGTCAATATATTTTGCAAATTAATATAATAATACTAAAATAATTATTAATTATTAATTAAAATTAAGGAGATTATTATATTTATGCAGGTATTGAATATCAAACCCGTTCCGACGGGACAGCACAAGCTCCCTCCCCTGCCCTACGCTTACGACGCTCTCGAGCCTTATATCGACGAAAAGACGCTTAAAATACATCACGATATACATCATAAAAAATACGTAGACGATTTAAACAAGACTGAAATTAAAGCTCAGGAAATGCGTAAATCGGGCAATTTCGACAATATAAATCTGATTGAGGAGAATCTCGCGTTTAACGGCTCCGGACATATTCTGCACAGTATATACTGGACAATTATGGCGCCTCCCGGTACGGGAGGAAATCCCGGGAGCGTTACCGATACCCTTATAAAATCATATTTCGGGTCGTTTGAAGAATTTAAAAACCAGTTTATTCAGGCGGCTTTGCAGGTACGCGGCTCGGGCTGGGCGGTTCTCGGCTATAACCCGTATTTCAGGAGGCTTGAGATTTTGCAGGCGGGCAAACACGAAGACATGACCCAATGGGGAATTATCCCGGTTCTGGTCTGCGACGTCTGGGAGCACGCGTATTATTTAAAATATCAGAACAAGCGCGAGGATTATATAAGGGCGCAGTTCGATAATCTTATAAACTGGAACGAAGTGGAAAACAGACTGCTGTACGCAGTCCAGTCGAAAGGCGTTCTGGATATTTAAAATAATTTTTACATAAAATTAATTTGCCGGTGAGATAATAAAATCAAGACGCTTAATTATAAAAAAGGCTCGGTGATTTTTTACTTGACCGGCAGTAATTTTAATAATTTGAAAAATTTAATCAAAAAAATATTTGTATCGGTGAAAAAAGACGATTTGATTTCTTCTGCGAACGATATGACTTATAAGCTTTTTTTCTCTGTTTTCCCGTTTTCGATTTTTCTCATGTCTGTCGCCGGGTTTTTGAATCTCGATATTAATCCCGATATAATATCGGAGCAGATTTCCGAAATACTGCCCGGCTCGCTGACTTCGCCGGTTACTGATTTTATAACCGAAATATCGAGGGTGAGAAACGCGAATATACTTTCGTTTTCCCTCGTCGTTTCGGTTTGGGGGGCTTCTTCGGGATTCAGGACGGCTATGCGCAGTATAAACAAAGCCTACGGTCAAAAAGACGCGCGTAAAATATATATAAAAATCCCCGTAAGCGTCGCTCTCGTATTGATTTTTACCGTAATCATCATAATTTCTTTTGTTCTCGTTATATTCGGCAACAATATTTTTGATTTGATTTGGGGAGCTCATAAATTAAAATATAAATTTTTATTTGATATTATAAGATATTCCGCCGGTATAATCATAACTTTTGTCTCCGTAATACTGATAAATAAGCTCGCTTTATACAAAAACAAAAAAACCGGGTTGAAACGTCTCGTTCCGGGAACGCTCCTCACGGTTTTTTTATGGCTTGTAATAAGCCGGTTCTTTAATATATATATTGACAATTTTTCTAATTATTCCGCGCTTTACGGCAGTATCGCCGCTATAATTATATTGATGCTGTGGCTGAATATCATGTGCGTGGTTCTTCTTTTGGGCAGCGAGATAAACGCCGCTCTGGAATAATTAACAAAATATTCTAAAAATATATTTCCAGCGTTTCGCAGCCGGCGGGTATGTCTATTTCGAACCCGAGTTCCGTTTGCCGGGAAGTCAGGTCTATTTCCCCTCCGCCGTTGACCGCCCTTATTCTCGTATGGATTTTTAAATTCCTGAAAAGCAGTTTAAATCCTTTTTTATTGCCTCCGGCCGAAACCGATATTTTATTTTCGCTCTCGTCTTTTTCCAGCTCGACGTTCAGTTTCTTTTCCCCGTCTTTGCCGAATATTACGGCGTTCGCCTTATCGAGTCTGAAAACGTGCAGAACGGGTTCGTCCTCATAATCATAGACGACGGCCGAATTATCTTTGCCGGTTATTATTACGCTGTTCGGGCGCGCCCAAAGAGGCAGGTTAAAATAATCGTTTTTCTCGCTTATATATCGTCCGCCTTCGGCTTGTCTGTTCGTGAACCAGTGAGTCCATACGCCGTCCGGCAGATAAGTCTCCGTTTCTCCCCTGTCGTTAAAGACCGGAGCGGCGAGTAAATTATCCCCGAGCATATACTGCCTGTCGAGAAACGCGCAGACGGGGTCGTCCTGAAACTCCAGAACCATAGGACGCATCACGGGTATTCCCGTTTCGCTTGCTTTAACTGCCGTTGCGAACAAATACGGCATTAAAGCGCATTTTTGTTTCGTGAAGAATTTCAGAACCTCTACGGCTTCTTCGTCGAACAGCCACGGCACTCTGTAGGAGCCGCTGCCGTGGAGTCTCGAGTGCGACGAAAATAATCCGAACGCTACCCAGCGTTTATATAAATCCGGCGTCGCGGTGTTTTCGAAGCCGCTTATATCATGACTCCAGAAACCGAAGCCGCACAGGCTTAGAGACAAGCCCCCGCGCAGACTTTCGGCCATCGCCTCGTAAGTAGCCTCGCAGTCTCCTCCCCAGTGTACCGGGAAACTCTGCGAACCCGGAGACGCGGACCTCGCGAACACTATGCCTTCGCTCGCGCCCTTTTTCTCCTGAGTCACTTCAAAAACCGCTTTGTTGTATATATAAGCGTAGTAATTATGCATTAAAAGAGGGTCGGAGCCGTCGAAATAGACGCAGTCGACGGGGATTCTCTCGCCGAAGTCCGTTTTAAAGCAGTCTACCCCTCCGTCCATTAGTTTACGCAGCTTATCTTTATACCATTCGGCGGCGGCGGGATTAGTAAAATCCACTATACCCATGCCGGGCTGCCACAAATCCCACTGCCAGACCCCGCCGGTTTTATTTTTGATTAAATAGCCGTTCTGTCTCGCTTCTTCAAACAACGGCGATATATGACTTATATACGGATTAATCCAGACGCAGATTTTCAGTCCTTTCGCCTTTAGTCTTGCGAGCATATTTTCGGGGTCGGGGAATTTTTCTTTATCCCAGTCGAAATTGCACCACTCGTATTCTCTCATCCAGAAGCAGTCGAAATGAAAGACGCTTAACGGGATATCCCGTTCTTTCATGCCGTCGATAAAGCTCGTTACCGTTTGTTCGTCGTACTGGGTAGTAAACGAAGTCGAGAGCCATAAACCGAAAGACCATGCGGGAGGCAGAGAAGGTCTGCCGGTAAGAGCCGTGTAGCGCGAGACGACCCGGGATAAATCTTCGCCGCCTATGACGCAGTAGTTCAATTCTTCGCCTTTGACGCTGAACTGCGATTTCGACGCGGCTTCGGAACAGATTTCAAACGACACTAATTCCGGGTGGTTTACATAAATCCCGTAGCCTCTGTTCGACAAATAGAACGGGATATTTTTATACGCCTGTTCCGACGCCGTTCCGCCGTCCTCGTTCCATATGTCCACGCTCTGACCGTTTTTTATATACGGCGTAAATCTTTCTCCCAGACCGTAGATATTCTCCCCCGCCGAAACTCCGAGACGTTCCCTCATATAATTGCCGTCCGGAGTTTTCATATAGGCGAGCTGTTTTTCGTTCGACGAAGTTAAATATTTATCTTTATACTTATAGACTATCTTAAACGGGTCTTTACTGATTTCAACGTTTAAATCTCCCGACGAAATAATTATAACGCCGTCCTGATTTTTTGTTTCGAGAGGGCAGTTCCGGTTATTATAGACATAGGCGGGAAGATTTTCATAATTGCCGCTTTCGTTTTCGTAATGCTTAAAATTTACGTTGATAATTCCGGACTGCGGCGAACTGAAAGTCAGGGTAAACAAAGGCCCCCCGAGGGTTTGCCCCCTGTTGTAAACTTTAGACGGCGCGATATACAGAATCGCTTCCGTTTGCGAGATTTTAATATTTCTGACTTCGGCGCAGCCGCTTGCGGTAACGCCTTCTTTATACAGCCAGTATCCGTTGCTGAATTTCATAAAAAACACCCCTTTATTTAATTAAATTAATCTATCCCTATTATATCATACAATATATTCAAAAGTCAAACGATTTTTTTACTCTTGACAAATCTTAATTCAGATGATATAATTTTTATATAGAATATATTTTTGATTAATCGAGAGGATTTTCGGGAATGAAAAGAGCTCGGGTTTATTATTTGTTTGCGGTTTTGCTGTCGGTTTTCTTTATCATGACCCTTTATCACAGAATAACCGTCGTTTTTTTCGCCGCCGTTTTCGTACTGCCGATGTTTTCGGGTCTTCTCATGCTTCTCAACTACGCTTTTGTAAAATTCGAAGTCTCGGTCGATAAAAAAATCTATGACAAAAGGGAGTCCGCCTCTACTGTTATAAGAATCTCAAACGAAGGGATTTTACCCGTGCCTTTTATAAAAATCAAGATAATACAAATCGACGACAACGGCAAGAACGCGAACGAAAATATTTACGCTTTAAGTATCGCCCCGCTTAAATCTGTGGATTTCAAAAACGATATAGTTATGAAACGCCGCGGGCTTTATGAAGTCGGAATCAGGTCGGTCGAGATTTACGATATGTTCGGCCTGTTTAAGTTCAGGAGAACGCTTAATATAATCGAGGAAATTCTGGTTCTGCCGAAAAGGATTTTACTGTACGGAGATATCGGCAGGAGTATAACGTCGGAGGACGGCGAGGAGAAAAACAAACGCAGAATCGGCGAAGACAGGACGATTATTTCGCATATACGCGATTATGCCGAGGGCGATAATATTAACTCCGTCCACTGGAAGCTGTCCGCGAAAAAACACGACGCGGGAGAACTGATTGTTAAAGTTTACGACCGACCGAACGAAACGAACGTCATGATAATCGCGGATATGCAGGTCTGCGAGTTTGACGACCCCGACTTGTGGGAGGAAAGCGGCGACGCGGTAGTCGAAGCGTCCCTGGCAATCGCCCTCAAGTGCGTTTACGAAAGTAAAAGCTGCGTTCTGTACTGGTACGACGCGCAGCAGAGCTGTATCGTCTGGTATGAAATCGCAAGCCTCGGCGAGTTTAACACCGCGTTCAATCACTTAGCGGTCTCCCAGGCGTCTTTTGACAATATAACCGCCGAAACTATTTTGAAAAATTACGAGATATGCGACGCGAGAAACAAAATAATATACGTTATAAACCAGGGATTCGACCTGAACACGGCTGATATATTGTCGTCTCTCGCAACGCTTGACGAAAGCGAAATCAACTGCCTTTGCATAGATTTAAAAGACAAAAAGGAAACTTCCGATTTTATAAACGAGCTCTGCGTTTCCAACGTAAACGCGGTGAAGTTCACGGGAAGTCCGGGTAATCCGGGCAGTTCAGACGGTTCGGACGGTTCGGATTCCCTCGCCGGAACCGAAGGGGAGTTTAAGTCTATTTTAAACGATTTTATCAGATGAATTGATTAGACCTCTTGCGAAATCACGCTGCCATGTAGGGGCGGCCATTGGCCGTCCGTCCGAAAAACATCAAAACTGCGTTAATTTTGCGGACGCGCAATGCGCGCCCCTACAATCAGGATTTTAATTTCGCAAGAGGTCTATTTATAGATTTGTAGCAGGGAGAATAAATAAAATTATGAACGTCGGTAAAAATCCAAACGCGCCCGCGTCAGGCTCGGTCAGGACGGTATATCTCGATTCGGACGGCAACATAAGCCGTAAAAATTTAGCCGTTTCTGTGATTCTAATGTTTTTTTGCATATTTTCTGTGTGCGCGGGGTTGATTCTGTGCGTTTCGCAGTCTTTTACCCTTGAAATAGATTTGGTAAATACTTATATAGCCCTTGCCGTCTCGCTGATTTTTTTCACGTTTATTTATTTTTTTGCGTCCGGGATTTTTACTCTGATTTCTTTTCTTGCGGTTTCGGGAGCGGCGGCATTTTATATTATAAAAAATCTCGGTTATATCAGAGACGCGGCTTACTATACTCTTAATCTGTGTCTTTACAGAATAAACCAGGCGGGTTACATAATCGGCAGCATAGTAGATTACGATTTGGCGGAGACTTCCGATATAACGACGCGGGGATATTTAAATACTATGGCTTTTTTCGCCGTTATTTTGTTCTCGGCCGTTTTTTCGTTTCTCGTTTATTCCAGACGCAATATAATATATTCGCTGCTGTTCTCGGTCGCGGTTGTTTTCCCGGGGTTTTTCTACGGGCTTATCCCCGGTTATTTCGCCTTTTCGTTAGTGGCGTCGTTTTGGGTCTCGCATTTCGCCGTGAATATATTCGACTCGGACTATATGATATACGCGGCGGGCAGGGAAAATTTCATCCCCCTTAAAAAAATGGACAGATATAAGTTTAAAACGTTCAAGAAACAGTATAAGCGGAATATAAAATCAATAAAAGCGGAAATCGTAAGCATAGTAAAATCGCCGAACAGAAACGAGAATTTTATCAGGCTCAACCGTCTTGTAAAACAGCTTGAGGCTATTAAAAAAAGCAATAGATTGTTTTTTATGTTTTACGGTCTGAATAGCCTGACCGATAAAAACAGCAAAAAAAACAGAGATAATAAAAATAATAAAGATAAAAAAAGAAAGGAAAAATTTCTTAATCCCGTACAGACAGAAAAAATCAGAATAAAAACAGAGTCGAGGGAACAAAAAAAAGCGGAAAAATCCGGTTTGGCCGCAGAAAAAAAAGATTTTGCGGGTAAATCTTTTTCGGAGAGATTCAAAATAAAATACAGGGAGAGTCTTAACGAGAAGAAAAAATATACCGTAAGGGGAGGTTTCGCGGGATTTTTCGCGTTCGTTATCGCGTTTATCGCGGTCACGGCCGCGCAAACGTTCGTAGCGGACGACGCGAGACTTGATTTTACTGTGCCGGAGACCGTATTAAACGTCATGACCTCGACGGTCGAGTACGCTCTCGTCGGTTCGGATTCGAGCGTTTACGGGGGATACAACGGAGGAATGGGCGGCGGGTTTCTGTACCGTCCGGAGGGAGCGAGATTCCGCGACAAGCCGATTCTTAAAATCTCGCCCGCATCGGAATCGGGAAACAGGAGCGGCGTTATATATTTAAAAGGCTGGACGGGAACGGTTTACACCGGTAATATGTGGCGCGAAGCGGACAAAAAACAAATCGAACGGTATAATAGTCTGGGCTCTGAAATTCTAATCCCGGGATTTAATTTCATATCCGAAAGATTTTTCTTCAGGAACTTTACGGGTTCTATGCAGGATATTTTCGGCGCATCGTACCAGAGAAGACTGTCCGAATTAAAATCCGACAGGATAAATATAGAGCATCTGGTTTCGGGAGGAAAGCGTTCGTTTATGCCGTATTTTTTAGAGGGTTTCAGCGGCGAGCCTTTTAATTTCAACTTCAGGATAAACGCGGATATGAGCATAGAAGTGACCAATTCGCTGTTCAGATACCCGGTTTATACGACTGAATTTTATTCCGTCGATAATATACTGAACAGGGTTATGCCGTATGCCGCGGACGATTTGAGACAGTATTTGAATTATTATAATATGAGTTTGTCGGTAAAAGCCGAAATACCGGAATTATACTCGCGTTTTGACCCCGACGAGCTGACGAAAATCATGCCGGACGTAAGATTTTTCTCGGAAAGGACGTTTTACGCGATGGGAAACAGGGCGTTTGACAGACTCAACGACGAAGGGACGTTTTACGAATACTCCGCGCCGGGAGCCGAGTATCAAGATTATATTGAAATGCCGGAGTATCACGGATATATTTACGTTCCGTATAAATATCAGACGAAAGACATGACCGATATATTAAACGCAAGACTGGGAGCTTATTTTTATATCGCGGGATTTTTAAACCTGGCTTTTAGCCCTAATAGTGATTTTACTTCTGATTTTATCGCTTCTGAAATTATATATAATAATTTCGCAGGGGAGAATTATCTCGGCATACCCGAGGATTTTCCCTCTGAAATTAAAGAATTGGCCGAAGAGATAACTAAAGGGCTGGATTCCGATTATGACAAAGCTCTCGCAGTTGAAAAATATATCGCCGAGAATTATACTTATACGCTGAGTCCGACTGTTCCGGATAATCCGAGAGGGGATTTCGTCTATAATTTTTTGTTTGACGTCGGGGAAGGCTACTGCACGGCGTATGCGTCGGCAATGGTGATGATGATGCGTTCGCTCGGGATTCCGTCGAGATACGCGGAGGGTTATCTTGTAGATACGTCGAAAATGCAGAAAGACGAAGACGGTTTTGAGCATATGACCGTCTAGGATTACAACGGGCACGCATGGCCCGAGGTTTATTTGAGAGGCGTCGGCTGGCTGCCGTTTGAGCCGACCGTTTCGTACGCCGAAGAAGAGGAAGCCGAAGCGGCGCCGTATATTTACACTCCTCCGGCGAGACTGCCCGACGGAGGGTCTATGTTCATGCCCGTCACAGAACCCGAAGAATACGACGACGACGATTTTGCCGGTACGGGCCGAAGAGCAGAAGAAGAGACGCGGCTTCCGGTCTCGTTTTATATAATTTCAGCGGTTATACTGGCGTGCGCCGCTATATACGCCGCAAATTATATTATAATATCAAAAAGATTCAAAGATTTCAGAACGTCGGGGACAAACGCCGCGGTTTTAAAGATGCTCGAATATATTCTGAAATTTTTAAGGTACTGCGGGTTCGTAATGCATAACGAAGAAGGGCTGAAAGAATTTTCAAAGAGGATTTCGCCGAATTTCGAGACAATCAATTTACGCGGCTGGGAAGAAATAGCCGAAATCATGCAGAAAGCGCGCTACAGCAGACATGAAATATCTGAACTTGAGAGAGAATCTATCTATGAATTTATCGAAACTCTGCGGAAAGAATGTCTCAAAAGGCTGAAATTCGGCCTGAAATTTAAGATGCGTTTCGTATATTTCGCGCTGTGAAATAAATTTTATGTTTTTGTTTGAGAATTAATCAAAGGGATAAATAACGCAAATCAAACTCCAGCCCTTTCTGCGTTTTCAAAACGTTTGTTAAATACTGCTCCGCAAGACGTTTCTTTCCGATATAACATTCGATTCTGTTTGAATCCTGCTCTATATACCAATGCTCGGTTATCGGCGAGGTCGAATATAGATGCTTTAAAAATATTATGTCTTCGTCCGTATTTGATTCCGACCACACTTCAATTATTAAATCAGGACGGCCGGCCGTTCTCGTCTGCTTTTTATTTGTCAGATACGGATTTTCTTTAAAAATCATAAAATCAGGCTTAACGTGCTGCAGTTCCGTGATATTATCGAGAAAACTTTCTATATTAACGACGGCCGTTACGTCAACCAGTTTAAACCCCGCGGACACGCCTCTGTCTCCGTAATACACCAGCGGGCACTGCTCCTGAAAAGCTATAAGCTCTCTTTTTCTTTTCAGCGGGAGAATATCGCCTGAAAACGTGCTTATTATATCATTATGCCTGTAGGTCGTACCCATACCCGTCTTGGGAATATATCTTTCCATATTTATATTTTCCTTATCATATGAATTTTTTACCCGCCCAAATACGCCTTGACGACTTTTTCGTCGTTTTGTAAATCCGAGCCTTTTCCCTCGAGGACGATATTTCCCGTATCCAGAACATAGCCGTAGTGCGCGAGCCCGAGAGCCATTTTCGCGTTCTGCTCGACAAGCAATATAGTCTTACCCTCACGGTGAAGTTTTTTCACGATTTCCGTTATATCCCGGACAATTAAGGGCGCGATACCCATAGACGGCTCGTCCATCAATAATAATTTCGGCTCAAGCATTAAACCCCTGCCGATTGCGAGCATCTGCTGCTCCCCTCCGGAAAGGGTCCCGCCCATCTGTTTACTGCGTTTCGCCAGAATCGGGAAACGGTCAAAGACTTGATTCATTCGTCGTTTTCTCTCGTTCGCGTCTCTTAAAGTATACGCGCCGAGGTCAAGATTTTCAGCGACGGTCAGGTCTTTAAATATGCGTCTCCCCTCCGGAACGTGAACCATGCCGCGCTTGACTATCTCGTGGGCGGGTTTATTAGTTATGTCCTCGCCGCAGAAAATCACTTTCCCTCCGGACGGGTTAATCACCCCCGAAATCGTTTTGAGAGTAGTGCTTTTACCCGCTCCGTTACTCCCGAGAAGCGTTACTATTTGCCCCTGCGCGACCTCAAAGCCGACGCCGTTGAGCGCGGCTATATTCCCGTAATGGGTAGTAAGATTTTCAACTTTTAAAAGAGTGTTGATACTGCTGTCGTTCATTTTGTTTATATTTTCCGTTCTTAAAAATATTTATAAATAGACCTTTTGAGAAATTAAAATCCTAATTGTAGGGGCGCGCATTGCGCGTCCGCAAAACCAACGTAAATTTAATGTTTTTCAGACGGACGGCCAATGGCCGCCCCTACAT
>WRMA01000056.1 GCA_009777355.1 Oscillospiraceae bacterium
ACCTCCGTCGTTTTGTCCCTCATTCCCCTCGGCGGGGGGGTGCCGCCGCAGCGGCGGGGTGGTCCGTTCATCGGGACGATGGTCGCAAACATTTGGGTGATGCTCTCTTCCCGAGTTTTCCAAAGCGTCTTTGACCGAATAATACACCGCCGAATAAACCGATTTTTCGTCCGAGAATTTAATCTCTGATTTTTGAGGATGGACGTTTATGTCTACTTTCGATTCGTCCGTTTCTATATACAAAACGCAAACGGGAAATCTTCCCGTTTCCGCTATCGATTTATAGGCCGACTCGAGAGCCGTCATAATCGTTTTTGAATAGACGCATCTCCCGTTTACAAAGAAATTCTCGTTTGCTCTTGTTTTCTGTCCGTTCTCGATTCTCGAAACAAACCCGTAAACTTTTATTTCTTCGCGTTTCGCCGTTTCTCCTCTCTCCGGCATTTCCCCGACCTGTATTAAATCTTCGGCAAGCTCTCCGCCCAGAACGGAATAAACCGCGTCTTTATAATTCCCGTTTCCGGGCGTAAATATCTTTTGTTTCCCGTCCTGGATAAATTTAAAGGAAACGTCCGGATTCGATAGCGCTATTTTTTCAGCCGTATATTTACAGTACATTCCCTCCGTCGCGTCTCTTTTCAAAAATTTCTGCCTCGCCGGAACGTTTGCGAACAAACGCTCTATTATAACGGTCGTACCGTCCGCGCAGCCGACTTCGCTTATTTTTGTACTCTGGCCGTTCAGAGACTCCAGCATATAACCATCGTCCGAATTTTTTGTTTTGGCAAATATTTTAAGTTCGGACACGCTGGCAATCGCGGCGAGAGCCTCTCCCCTGAATCCCAGCGTTTTTATTTTGAACAAATCTTTTTCGTCTTTTATCTTGCTTGTGGCGTGGCGTAAAATCGCCCTGCCCAAATCTTCGGCGGTCATGCTTTCGCCGTTGTCCGTTACCCTCATATAAGAAATCCCGCCGTTTTTGATTTCTATAGTTACGGCCGAAGCGTTCGCGTCGATTGAATTTTCGGCGAGTTCTTTAAGAGCCGACGACGGTCTGTCGACGACTTCGCCCGCGGCTATTAAATTCGCTATGTGAATATCAAGAAGATTTATCATAAAATTTTTAATTATAAATAACGCCTTTTATATTTCTCTCGCTTATGACATACAGGACGTAATCGGGGTTTACCCCCGCGATTTCGGCGGCGTTGAAATTATAGTTCCACATACTCGTGAAAGTCGCCGTCGAAAATCTGTCGAGATAAAACGCATGGAGAGGTCCTTCGAAAGAATCCCTCATCACGTAGACCGACGGCAGATATAATCCCGTAAGGTTTGTATTCGTGGTATGCTGGAACGCGACTCTGTCATGAATAATATAAGTTCTCACCGGATTATATAAATCCATGCCGAGATGACCCTTATTATAATTAGGGTTAAAATGCGGAGGGTCGAAGTTAAATCTGGCGAACGTAGTGTATTCTATTAAATTAGCGGGTTCAAGGTGCAGTCTGCCGTAAATATCGCCTATGCCGTTATCCCTGTTGTAAAACTCAAAATCCGAACGTGGGCGGGGCGCGGCGTCGGGGAATCTTCTCGCTATATAGTTCATGAGCTGCGTATATCCCAGATAAGCTCCGTATTCGGTCCAGTGTGAATCTGTCTTATGCCAGATTTTATATTCGCCGGTTTTGTTCGCCATCATCAAGTCGGTCAAGTCGATAACCGTCGCCCCTCCCGCCGTAACGCCCCGTTTCCACTGGTCAAGAAGAGAATCGCCTTTATGCTCGGCATAGCGCTTCGGCATATCCTCGGACCAGATTCTCGACGTACTGGGAACAAGCAGATATATTATTTCCGCGTTGCTGCCTCTTGTTCTCAAATCGTTTATTTTTCTCTCCGTTCTCGTCGTGAGCGCGGCTATTTCAGCGTCGCTTATCACGTCCGCACCGATATAAGAATCAAGATTGTCATGAAAATAAGTCATGTGATTATATCCGACAATCACGCCGAACGTGCCGTAGTCTTCATAAAAGCTCACGTCTCTGCGGGGTTTTACGACAAAGGAGATTTCTTCGCTCGGCGATTTTCCCGGAACTTCGGCGGTAAGTCTCAAAATCGTCGTGCCTTCGGGCTCGAACGGCACTTCAACGAGAAAATTACCGTGGTCAGAACCCGTAAATAATTCTTCGAGACCTCCCGTCACTCTTATCATCGCGCCGGGCTCGCACGTTCCGGCGAGTAAAAAATGCGTGTTGTGACTGTGATGGTTCGCCCGGACGTTCGGCAGCGCGGTTCTTCTTACGCCGTCGTCAGCGTTTAAATTCTGTTGGTCAGAACCCTGTAAATCCATAGACGACAATATATCGAAATCAAATAATATTTCAGACTCGACGTCTACTACGTCGTCCATGTTAACGGCGCTGAAATCAAACTGATTTTGGTCTTGATTTTCTTCTTCGTTCATATCCGTATTTCCTCCGGTATTACTGTCAAGGCTAACGCTTGAATCTCCGTATAGCAGTCCGCTTATAATATCCTCGGCTCTCTTGTTGTCCGTAGTTGATAAAATAATCGCGTAATTATGAACGGTCATAACTTTCATGTTCGCGTAAATAGGCTCTTCATACGGCGCATATTCCAGAAGTTCTCCAAGGCTTATTCTGTTCATTCTTGTTTCAAGAATATTTTTAACCGCATCTATCTTATCCTTTTCGCTTTCTTTTAATTTTAAAACGCTCACTTCGAATATGCTCTGCCCTGTGGGAACATATAAAGCGTAATCTTCGAGATAGTCAAACTCTTCGACAAGCGTCAGTCTTCTGTGTATCAGTATTCCCACTCTTTCCGGTTCAAGATAATTATCTCCGTTTTCGTCCGCGCCGCTGAAAAAATGAGTCATTCCGGAGACCGGCAGTTCTTCAGGCGTAAAAGCCGCCATAACCGCGTCGGCTATTTCTTTTGACGTAAAGCTTGTATTTATATTAACCGCGTTCGTATCGTTTAAATTTTCAGCGTCGGTTTGATTACCTGAATTTGAATTGCCGTTATTATTATCGTCGATATTCTGCGTACACGAATATAAATTCGTGAGCAGAACGCAGAAAATCAAAGTAAGCAATATAGTTATTTTAAATTTTTTCATAAAAATTTCTCCCCCAAAATATAAATATTTAATCCCGGCTCGGCATTATAATTATAACGTCGTCGCCCGAATCGCTGAAAACAAAATCTCCGCCGAAATTAAAGCTTCCGGTCGCGTTTCTTATATATCTGTCAATCAAACGCCTTACCGCGTAACCCGTCGGGTCGTCGCCGATATTGCATCTTAACACGAGACCGCTTCCCTCCGTCGCGATTCTCATAAGATTATTATCGGCGGGCAGTCCGGTTTTTGTCAGGACAATTACTTTATCCGCCCGAGTCCATTCGCCGAAATCGCTCTCTGATATTACTTCAAGCTCAACCCCCGCCCTTGTCAGAATTACGTCGCGCAGAGAATTCGCCGCGTCTATATGCGGCTGCTGCCGCCTTTCGTTTTCTTCGACGGGATATATTATTTTATAATCGTCTATGGGATTGCCGTTTACGAAAATCCTCCTGATTGGATACTGCGACATAATATAATTATGCAGGGTCGCTTCAACGCCGTACTCTAATATTCCGTAAGTATCGTCTTCCGATAGATTCTGTATATTGTGCAGGAACAAAACCCTGTCTATATTTTCTTGAAAGACAAGCCTCGCTACAGAATCCGTATAATATCTCAGGTCAAGTATAATCATATCGTAATGATACGCTAAAAAAGGAACGGCCGAATGGGCGAAGCTGTCTTTGATTAACAGAAGCTTCGGACGTTTGATTTCCTCGCCGTCTTCCGTCATTGTTTTCGCGGACGGATTTGTTATATCTACTCTCGCGTTGTTTCCGCTTAAAAACGCGCTGTATTTGTCTTTAAGTTCAAGATAATCGAAATCATAAAATCCGTTGAACCGTCTGCCGTTGTCCTTAATTTCAGTTATAAACTCTTCGTCGCCGTCGTATCTGAAAAAATAAATCGTGTCGGAATTAATCCATTTCATGCCGGCTTTCGACCATGTCGTTCCGTAAAAATTATTCGATACGGCTTCTATGTTAAAATCCCGGAGAGACAAAGGTTCGAAGCCGTCTTCCCTGTTAAAGGATTTAAGTATTTCGACATACGCATAGTACGCGCCGAGAGTCGTCCAGTGGTGGTCCGTTCTGTAATACAACTGCCCCCTGTCTTCGCGTTCGATTAACTGCTTTAAAGGCGCGAGCAAATCGAGCCGCCTTATATTCGGCGCAATATCCGCGAGACCGTTAAAGGAAGCCCACAGCCTCGCCGAATTATCCCTCGGGTAGGCGGCGGGGAGATACATATCCAGAGCGTCGATTGAGCGTCCCGCGGCGGCAAGCGTAACGGGGATTTTCATTTCGTTCATCGCGTCGGCAAATCCGGATATCGCGTCAATATTCTTTCTTAACCTGTCGACCGTCTGCTCCATGTTTTGATTCGCGTCTTTCGTTATGAGATAATTATTCCCGCCCAGAATAACGCCGTTGTTCTCGCCTTTAAGCAGACCTATTTCAGCCGCGCCCTTCAGTCCGACGAATACGTCCCTCAGCGGAAACTGGTCGGCGTAATACTCGGCCATATCAGAAGTAAATTTTCCCCCCGGGAGTCTGTCGAGAAAACTGTTTTCAGATATAGCCGGAAACTGCTGCAATACTCTGTTTTCCTGTTCGGAAAAAGCCTCGTCGGGCAGTATAAACACAGCGAGCGCGAGAACGAACAAAATCAGCGCGCACGTAACGACCGTGAGTATATCGGGGATATTCGCCCCGACTTTCTCCGTATTGTTTGTATTATTACCGCTATTATCTAAACTATCTGAATTATTTAAGTTATTGTTATCCATAAATTCTCCTGCCTCCTAAAACTAAAACCTGAAATACAAGAACGGATTGAACGCCGAATCCACAAGATACGCCGCGCCGAGTATAAACACCGCCGCTCCTCCGGCGTACGCCGCGTATTTTACTATAACCGACTTCTCGTAAAATTTATAAAATAATTTTTTCGGCAGGGGAGTCGCCGCAATTCCCATTATAACGAAGAAAACAAAATTGCGTATTATGTCGTATATGTCTCCCTGCGATATTCCAGTCGAAGTCCCTACCCCGAACATATTGCCCAGATAGACCATGCCTTCGCCCAAACCTCCCAGATACTGCGACTCTGAGACAAACAAAAGCCAGCCGATAAGAACGAAGAACAGAGTGTATACCCTGCGTAAAAACGACGGAACTCTCTCGAGTATATTAAGAAGAAACGCTTTTTCTATTATAAGCAGAACGCAGTAATATAATCCCCAGACGATAAAATTCCAGCTCGCGCCGTGCCAGAACCCCGTCAGGAACCAGACGATTAATATATTCCTGAAATTCACAAGCTTTGAACATCTGTTGCCGCCCAGGGGAATATAAACGTAATCCCTGAACCAGGTCGAGAGCGATATATGCCATCTCCTCCAAAATTCGGTTATGCTTTTCGATATGTACGGATAATCGAAATTCTGAAGAAATTTGAACCCGAATATTTTCGCGAGCCCGATGGCCATGTCCGAATACCCCGAAAAGTCGAAGTAAATCTGGAATCCGTAGCAGATTATCCCGAGCCACGCTCCCGCGACCGTCCTCTGACCGGGAGGAACGGCCGAAAACACAGCCCACAGTTCCCCCGCCATGTTCGCCAGAAATATTTTTTTCGCGAGACCCGCAAGAAAAGTACGTATCCCCGAAGCGATAAGCGTAAGATTTTCTTCGCGCTCTCTCAAAAATTCGTCTATATGCTTGTATCTTACTATCGGACCCGCGACGAGCTGCGGGAACAAAGTCACGAACGCCCCAAAAGAAACGATATTTTTCTGCAGCTTCGCGTCTCCCCTGTATATATCTATAGTGTACGACATAGTCTGGAACGTATAAAAAGATATGCCGATAGGCAGGGGCAGGTTAATCGGCTCCAGAAAAGGCAGAAAGTTAATTATAAAAAAGTCCGCGTATTTAAAAAATCCCAAAACGCATATATTGGTAATCATGGACGCCGCGACGAAACGCCTCGCGACTTTGTCGTTCCCCGTTAATTTATATTTAGCGACTCCGTAACCGTAGAAATAATCGAACGCTATCGAAAAAATCATCAGAAAGACATAAATCGGCTCTCCCCAGCCGTAAAACATAAGGCTTACGGCAAGCAGAACGAGATTACGCCATTTCAAATGTTTTTTCGGGACCAGAAAATACGCTAAAATACTAATCGGGAAAAACAGGAACATAAACTCTAAACTCGAAAAAACCATAATTTCACATTACTCCGAAAATATTATTAAATAATAACCAATTATATCATTCGGATTTCTTTTTGTCAACAGAAATGCGACATTATATACAGAAATTACACAGAATGATAATAAATTTAAAAAAAATTTTCAAAAATGCTGATTTTACCGTTGACTTTTTTTGGATTCTGCGGTATAATTAAAATTCTGTCTGTTTTTTTATTGGTTTATATTAATTTAATTGGGAGAGGTGTTTTTTATGATAACGGGAACGACCGATTTTAATTTAACAAAAGAAGAAGAAATAGCGTATTTAAAGGAAATCTTAAAAGAGCTGGAAAAAGAAAGCGAAAAAATCAAACGGCTTACGGAGGAGGACAAGCAGGCGATAATCGCGACCCAGCAGTATATGCACGACAAAGTTTACGACATGGACCCTATGGAAGTCAGGGCGAACCGTCAGATTTTAGAAAGTATGGTAGACTCGGCTTATAATCTTCTCGCTAAAAATAAAAGACTCGAAAAAATGATTAATTCTCCCTATTTCGGAAGAATTTCTTTTTTCTTTGACGACAGGAAATCCGCAAACGACATAAAAAGAGGCTCGTATATCGATAGTAACGGCAGTTTTCAGATTTATATAGGCGTTCACTCGTTTATTCAAAATTTAAAGAATATTATTTACGACTGGCGTTCGCCCATTGCGGGTATGTTCTACGATTACGAAACGGGATTCGCCCAGTATACCGCGCCGCGGGGAGTTATGACGGGGGAGATAAATTTAAAGCGGCAGTATAAAATAAGCGGCGGGCAACTGGAGTATATGTTCGAGAGCGATATCGTAATCGACGACGAGATTCTTCAGGAGCAGCTGAGCAAGGCGACAAACGACAAGATGAAGAATATCGTCGCGACGATTCAAAAAGAGCAGAACAAAATAATACGCGACGAAAATTCGGACGTTTTGATTATTCAGGGAGTCGCCGGTTCGGGCAAGACTTCGATTGCGCTGCACAGGGTCGCGTATCTTTTATATCTGCTTAAAGACAAAATATATTCTGAAAACATGATGATTATATCGCCGAACAAAATCTTTTCGGACTATATATCGAACGTTCTGCCCGAGTTGGGAGAAGAACAAATATTACAGATGACGTTCGACGATATTGCCGAGCACGAACTCGACGAAATCTGCGAGTATCAGAATTTTTACGGTCAAATCTCAGAGCTTCTCGAAAATCACGACGATAATTTAATCAAAAGAATTAAATTTAAGTCGACCGGCGAATTTCTGAATAAAATAGACGAGTATATAGAATACGTCGAGCAGAATAATTTTATTCCCGAATCGTTCGGATATGTCCAGGACGAGGACGAAAGTTATATTTTAGCCAAAAATTACGAAGTGTCCGATTTTTATCTGATTGACAGATTCAACGCGTATAAAAGATTCCCCGCGATAAAACGCCTCGATATGATTATTGAAGAAATCATAGATAAACTAATGGACTTTTACGATATAAAACAGACTAAAATAAAAAAAATACGTTTGAGAAATAAAATATATTCTATGTTTAAAGACTCGAAAGACATACTAAAAATATACGGGGATTTATATAAATATATCAAGGCCGAGGATATGTACGTTCCCGAGAAAATAAAGCTGAACAGAACTATAAAGACAAAAAAAGGCGGCAAAGTTAAAAAAGTCGAAAGGACTTTGATTTCCTACGACGATATAGCGCCGCTTTTGTACTTAAAGAGCAGACTCTTCGGGGTAGACAGTTTTTTATACGTAAAGCATCTGTTAGTAGACGAGATGCAGGACTATACTCCCGCGCATTACGCTTTTTTTAATAAACTGTTCGTGTGCAAAAAAACTATATTGGGAGACGTAAATCAGCTCGTGAACCCGTTCGGCAAAGAATCTTCGCAGGAAAAAATCGCCGGAATATATAATAAACTGCCGAAGACAAAAGTAACGTCCATGACTCTGCTTAAAAGTTACAGGTCGACGGCTGAAATCACCGAATTTGCGAAAAAAATAATACGGAACGATAAGCTTCAGATTATAGAGCGCCACGGGGATAAGCCCGATATTATAAAATGCGCAAGCCTTGAAGAACAGGCCGGGAAAATAATAAAGCTCGCGGGGGAGTATAATAACAGGGGATTTAAATCGCTGGGAGTAATATGCAAAACCGGAAATCAGGCTGAAAAATTATATAATTTAATGCTCGGGAGAATATCCGGCATAACTCTGCTGACTGAAAAAAGCGAGAAGTTCGACAATAAACTAATTATAACGACGGCGTATCTTGCGAAGGGTCTCGAGTTCGACTGCGTTATTATGCCGGAAACGGACAAGAATAATTATAAGACAGAGATAGACAAACAGATGCTTTATATAGGCGTGACCAGGGCTTTGCATAAATTAACCCTGCTTTACACGGGAGAGGCGTCAAAATTTTTAAAATAATTTTATAAAACCTGTTGACATTTTGAAAATAATATAGTAAAATAAAAGTAAATAGTATTTACTTTTATTTTTATGTTTTAAAATATTAGGCGGGGGTGAAAATCATGGGTGAATTTTTGGCTGATTTAACTTTATATCAGAGCGTGTTTTTCGTGATATCGATGACTTCGACGCTGATACTTCTGATTCAGACGGCGCTTGCGATTTTTGGTATTGCGGGAGGCGAAGCGGACGGAGATTTCGACGCGGGAGGGCTCGACGCGGATTTTGACGGGGATATTGACATTGACATCGATATTGAAGCGGCGGACGGAAGTATAGGCGAAAAGGCCGCCGGAGCGGCGAACGACAGCGGGCTTAAATTATTTACGGTCAAAGGCATAATGTCGTTTTTCATGCTTGGAGGCTGGGTCGGATTTTTACTTTTGAGAGCGAACGTACATTATTTTATAGCGACTGTTTTAGCGGTTGAGAGCGGAGTTCTCGCGCTTGTCGTAATGGCGAGATTCATGAGGGGACTCATGGGACTTCAGCAGGACGGCACGCTGAAGATGAAGAACGCTCTCGGTCAGACAGGGCAGGTGTATATCAGAATACCCGCGTCAGAGCAGGGAAAGGGAAAAGTAAGCGTAACGATTCAGGAAAGATTCTGCGAGTTTGACGCGGTAACGGAACATGACGAGATGATAAAAACGGGCGAAAAAGTTTACGTTACGGACGTTAGACCGGGGAATATATTGGTAGTGGAAAGGGTGAAAGAAAATTAAATGTCAGATAATAGCGGGCAGAATCGTAACTAATACGGCGTCGCTTGCAAGCCCGAATCACGGTACTGTTTCGTCTGAATTAAGCAGGATTTTCAGCAACTATTTTAAAGGGAAGAAATGCAAGGTATATCACGATAACAATTATCTTTTGATCGACGTCATTGCGAAGAAATATAATATAAAACTGCCCGAAAAATGCGAAAAGGACAGATTTATACCCGACGTTATGGTTGTATGCGACAGGACGATAGACACGATACGCGGAATTACCGGACCGCCTTCGCTGATTGTCGAGGTTGTTTCCAGAGGAACTGCCGTATATGACAGTACGATAAAAAAAGAAGTGTACGCTCTAATCGGGGTAAAAGAATATTGGATAGCCGACCCGTATATGAAATCTGTCGTAACGTATGTTTTAAAAGACGGCGCATATGATATTACGGGAGAGTATTATAAATATACGCCGGGAGAAATCAAAGATATAGAAGAGGAAAAAGAATTTTTAAAAAAAGGCTGGACAGAGATAATAACCGAGTTTTCACCGTATTATTTCCCCGATTTAACAATAAGCATAGACGACGTTTTCGACGATTTAATCGAATAATAAAAAATTAACACAGGAGGTACGGGATAAAATGTTCGATAGTTTAATTTCGCAGACTCTGACTTTTATAGCGGGACCGTGGGCGATTATTATTTTATTGAAGTTCGGGATTGACGAGCTTAAAAAATTAGGAACGTTTTTGAGTTTAAGGCACAGCAAGACCAATCAGAAGCACAGTAAAAAAACCATGATTTTTTCTATGGTTAAATATCTGATTATTTTAGCCGCGATGGTTTTGTGTACGCAGGGAATATTTATATATCCGATGATTCCGGTTTGGTTGTTTGTTATATTTACTGGTTCGTATTACATAAAGCTCTGGAAATATCACGGATATTCTGTTTTGCGTTTAATATCCGCGGCGTTTGCAATCATAGTTTCAGCTATGCTGCTGCGTTCGATAATATGGCGGCTTCTGGGCATAATAATGTCGAATTGGGGAGGAGTCGTTCTGACGGTTTTGGCCGTTGCTCTGACGCTTTACACGATTCTGTCAAAGCAGGACGCAAAAGAAGCGGCCGAGGCGAAAAATCCAAGCGGACTCCGGGAATCAGTTACAAGACTGTCAAAAATACACAGAAATAATATGCCAAAATAAAAAAATAAATATAAATTTAAATAAAAAATTTCAGGAGGATTTCAGTATGTTCAACGATTTGATTATCATGATATGCGTTTTTGCTTTTTTGTTCTTCGCGATATTTATCGCGTTTCTGTCGCGATATAAAAAATGTCCGTCCGATAAAATTCTCGTCGTATACGGCAAGCTCGGTCACGACAAAGACGGAAACGAAAGAAGCTCCAAATGTATCCACGGGGGCGCGACTTTTGTCTGGCCCGTTATCCAGGACTATAAGTTTCTTGACTTAACCCCTATGTCTATAAGCGTCGATTTAAGGGGCGCGTTAAGCAAACAGAATATCAGAATCGACGTGCCGTCGAGATTCACGGTCGGTATATCGACTGAACCCGGGATTATGCAGAACGCCGCGGAGCGTCTTTTGGGGCTGTCGCTCAACGAAGTGCAGGAGCTTACGAAAGATATTATTCTCGGACAGCTCAGGCTCGTTATAGCCACTATGTCAATCGAGGAGATTAACACGGACAGGGATAGATTTCTTGAAGAAGTTTCGAATAACGTCGAGACTGAACTTAAAAAAATCGGCCTGCGTCTAATCAACGTAAACGTAACGGACATCAACGACGAATCGGGATATATCCAGGCTCTCGGACGGGAAGCCGCCGCGAAAGCAATCAACGATGCGAAACGTATGGTCGCCCTGCGAGAAAAAGAAGGTTCGATAGGCGAAGCCGACGCGAAACGCGACCAGCGTATCGCGGTCTCTCTCGCCGACTCGAACGCAATCAGCGGCGAAAACGAAGCGAAGATGAAAATCGCGGACTCGGACGCGCAGCGCCGCGAACGCGAAGCCGAAGCTTTAAAACGCGCGACGACGGCCGAAAAAATCCAGAAGGCTTTGTCGGACGCGGAATCGTTTGAAGCGCAGCGCAACGCCGAATTAAAAAGGGCGGAACTCGAAAAGGCGACGCTTGAAGCAGACGTTATTATTAAAGTCAATATAGACAAGCAGCAGCTGGAAATCCAGGCCGAAGCCGAAGCCGAACAGGCGCGTATAAGGGCGAAAGGCGAAGCGGACGCTACCCTTGCAAGGCTCACGGCCGAAGCCGAGGGTAATAAAGAGATATTAATACAGCAGGCCGAAGGGTTCGCGAAAATCGTCGAAGCCGCGGGCGGAGACGTGAAATCCGCGATACAGCTGCTCATCGCAGACAAAATAGACGAACTCGTGAAAATTCAGGTCGAGGCAATCAGCAATCTTAAAATCGACAAAGTTACGGTTTGGGACAGTATGGGCACAGACGGTCAGACTCCCGCGACGGCGAACTTTCTGTCGGGAATGTTAAAATCAGTACCGCCTTTAAGCGAAATGTTTAAGATGGCGGGCATGGAAATCCCGCAGTATCTGGGAAGTAATATAAACGAGGAAAACGCAAACGAAAATATAAGTTGATATATAAGTAAAAATTGAGGATTTACGGAGGATATTTAAGAAAATGAGTATTTCTATGAAAAGATTTGCGGCTGTATTGTTGCCTGTCGTTTTTATGACTGTTATATTTTTATCTCTGTTTTCATGCGGAGACAGTCAGGATTCAAGTTTAAATTCAAATTCCGGCGGCGAAGATAATGCCGCCGGAATTGCCGGCGGGTTGGATATACCGGACGGCGAAACGGATATATCCGATAACATATCAAAATTAGAACCCGATTTACCCGAAGCCGATTTTGACGGGGAAACAGTTAATTTTCTTGTTAAAGGCGAGGACCATCACTGGTACTGGTCGTCTAAAGAAATTTACGCCGAACAGGAAAACGGCGAACCCATAAACGACGCGGTTTACAGAAGGAACAGATATATAGAAGATAAGTATAATTTTGAAATAACGGAATACCGGTCGGCGGACCCGTCGGGAGACGCTTCTAAAACAGTCAGGGCGGACGACGGAACATACGACGCATTCATGCTCGGTCTTACCGACGGGGCGTCTCTGGCTCAGAGCGGTTATTTAGTAAATTTATATTCTATGCCGCATATAAATTTATCTCAGCCGTGGTGGGACCAAAGAGCCGTAAAAGACCTGACTGTCGGCGATAAGTTATATTACGCGCTCGGCGATTTAAACGCGGGGGAAACGACGGGGTCGGCAAGCTCCCATATATGCCCGACAGGGTCCTTAAAGGCGCCGTCGCCGTAAACCATCACCTCAATCTGCTTGCCGGACCTTTCCCTGAGCCCCTGCGCGATCCGGCCCACAATCGCTTCGCAATCATATGGGAAGAGTTTTACGGAGTCTTCCGTTGCTTTGTTCGAGCCCAGAAGTCCGTACTGTTCATTGTGCCCGCTGCCGTCGACGGGGGAAGTCAGCAAATCGTCCAGCCCATAGACGGTTTTGGCGCCCGCCTCCCTCAGCAGGCGCTTTGACCTGAAGCGCGTATGAATATCGCAGCACAGCACATTTTGAGTATAATTGAGAATTTTCCTCACGTCGTTCGCAAAGATGATTTCAATATGTTCGCCAAAGGATTTGTAATATTGCACATAATCCATGTTTGGGAACACATGAGCCGTGTCGTTGCCAAATTTTTCGCGATATGTTGCCTCGGTAAGCAAGTCGGTGTATGGATCGACACCAGCCTCGTCGAGCATGTCCCAGGAAATGAGCTCGTTGCCGACCTCGTCCGCCGGATAAGACAACATGATGTACAACTTTTCGCAGCCCCCGGCGATCCCCTTCAAAATATTTGAAAAACGGTTTCTCGACAGGATGGGAAAAGTGGCGGCAAGCGTCCCGTCAGGGGATTTGCCGCGGACTTCCGTAGAGATTTGGCTGCAGCTCGCCTAGTTGCCCCGGGG
>WRMA01000057.1 GCA_009777355.1 Oscillospiraceae bacterium
GCCACCCCTCCACGGAGGGGAATTTTCACTCAACTCCGCCGTTTTTTATTAATTCCCCTCCGTGGAGGGGTGCCGACGAAGTCGGCGGGGTGGTCGTATTTCGGTTTTGAAAGAGGTCTAATAAACAGTTGAGAGTATATTATACAACACAATCCGGCATAAGTCAACAAAAAATTTATATAAAATTAAAACAAAATAAACGCATGAATATATATATTTTATACCCATGCGTTTGCGTTATAATTATTTTTAATATATTATCTCTATCCCATCAAAAAGTATTTCTTCGCCATCTTGCCGAATATACCCCAGAAGCTGATTCGTTCGACCGGTTCCGACGCCGTTATGTCGACGGATTTTATAAGATTGCCGTCCAGCATATAATTTATAGTTCCGATTTTTTCGCCTTTTTCAACCGGCGCCGCGACCGATTCGGCGACCTGGATTTGTTTCTCTATGCCTTTCTCTTTGCCTTTGTTGATTAGAAAAGACTCGATTTTATGCGAAATTTCAACAGACCCCGTTACTCCTCCCGTAACCCTGACCGGAGTAAGCTCTTCCGGCGGGGTTTGGTAAACTCCGTAAGTCGCGAATCCGAAATCGAGCATCTTTTTCGCTCCCGCGAATCTCTCGTCCGACGACGGCGCGGCCATCACGACTGCGATTAACTGCATACCGTTGCGTTCGGCCGAAGCCGAGAGGCAGTATTTCGCGAGTCCGGTAGAGCCTGTTTTGAGCCCGTTCGCGCCGGTGTAGAATCTAATCAGCCGGTTCGTGTTCGATATGCCGAATTCCCCGTCCCTGAGAGTGTCCATCCAGATTTTCGTGTAGTCGAATATCTTACTGTGAGTTAAAAGCTCCCTCGACATAATCGCAATATCCCTCGCCGAAGTCTCGTGGCCGTCGTCGTCAAGACCCGTCGTGTTTTTAAATACCGTGTTTTTCATGCCGAGTTCGCCCGCCCTCTCGTTCATACGGGCGACGAAAGCCTCGACGCTTCCCATTAAATGCTCCGCGACCGCGACCGTCGCGTCGTTTGCGGAAGATACTACTATCGCCTTTAACATATCGTTCAGGGTCATCTGTTCGCCGGGTTCGAGATAAATCTGCGAGCCGCCCATAGAGCTCGCGTATTCGCTCGCGGTGACTTTGTCCTCGAGAGAGACTCTCCCCTCGGCTATCCCCTCCATGATTAAAAGCATACTCATAACTTTCGTGACCGACGCGGGCGGGAAAGCTTCGTCGGCGTTATGCTCGAACAAAACGGTTCCCGTGGCGGCTTCGATTAAAATCGCGCCTTCGGCTTTTATGCCGAGTTCGGGATAAACCACGGATATGCCCTGATTTTGACGTTCGGCTTGTTTTTCTTCGGCGGCCGCGCCGAAACTAAAAGTAAAATTAATAGTAAAACAGGAAAAAATCAATAATACGCATAGACCAAGAGATGTTTTTTGCTTTAATTTTTTTAATTTGATATTTTTCATAAAATCATCACGCTCCCGTTAAAAGAATATGATAATTTAAGAAAAATATTCTTAATATTATTAATTTTCATTTTATTTAAACATATTTAAACTTATTTCAGCAGGAACGCCGCGACATACGAAACCGTGTTTACTCCGTTTATATAATTTAACCCGTGGGAATTGGTCATGTGGGAGACGTCTATGCAGTACGCCTCGACCGACGCCGCGGCCTTATCGGGGAAACGGCAGGGAGTATTGTCAACCGCGCCGCATTTTCCGCAGATTCTGCACCCTCCCGCTCCGAGAGTCAGGATTTGCTTAAAATCCAGATTTTCCTTTATATAAGCTTCGGCTTTTTTTGTATTATCCGCGTGAATCGCGCCGCCTTCGCTCATTCCCTCGAAGTCGAAAGAATCCTCGATATTATGTATCGTCTGAATCAAAACCGCAGTATCATAAGATAAAACCTCGGATTTTAAATCCTCGGGTTCACCGGTGAACGGCGGGCATTTATAATTCTTGCCGTAAGAGCCGCATAAATTATCCTCGCACATTTTCCTGAATATATTGTCGAATCTGATTTCGTCCGAGGGGAAAACGGCCGCCGCGGAAATCCCCAGATTTTTCAAACCGTTTATCAACCCTTCAATTTTGCCTGAATCTAAAATATTTTTCATAACAAAAAATCTCCTGAAATATTTAAAATTAATTTATAGCTTTAAGTATAAACTAAATTCAAAAAAAATCAAGAGATTTTTATAAATTTATTTGTATTTGCTTCCTGGCAGTCAAATGGTATTTAATTCCGTCCCTAAGTTTCCCGACTGAAAACGGAATTAGATACATAATTTAAAACTTTTAAAAATTTTTAACTTAAATCTAATTTTCGGACTAAGCGCGGGCTGAACCGTCCCGCAGTTTGCTGTACGTCATATTATATCACGGTTATAAAAATTTGTCAAGGCTTAAACAAGCATTTTCGTTAAATTTATTATATCGCCCGCGCCCGTTACGACAATCAGGTCGTTTGACGAGGCGCGTTTCTTTAAATATTCGGCGATTTCGCCGAAATCTTCGATATAAACGCAGTTCGGCGCGCAGTTTTTCAGCCTTTCCGCCAAATCTCCGGAAGAAATATTATTATAATTATTTTTTTCAGTCGCGGAATAAATCCCGGTTAAAATTAAATTTTCAGAATAAGACAGGGCGTCGCAGAAATCGTCGAACAGTTCGTATGTTCTCGAATAAGTATGCGGCTGGAAAACATACCAGAGTCTGCCGTTGTTTAACCGGGCGATTTTCGTCATTTCGATTAAGGCTTTTTTTACTTCGGTCGGATGATGCGCGTAATCGTCGTAAATCTTTATATTATTTTTATTGTTTTTCAAAACGCCTTTGTATTCGAATCTGCGCCCCGCTCCCCTGAATATATTCAAGCCGCTCTCGACAAATCCGCCGTCAAGACCGCAGACGTAAGCTATGCTCGCCGCCGCCGCGGCGTTATATATATTATATTCGCCCGGTACTTGCAGTTTAATTTTTGCATAAATTTTATTTTTTGCGTAAATATCAAATTTCGGGAATCCGTCCGGATAGCTTATATTTTTGACAAATATATCTGCGGAGGGATTTTTAAGAGAGAAAGTTATAATTCTGCCTTTGAAATTTCTCGCGGCTTTAAGAGCGTTTTCGTCGTCGCCGTTTATTATCGCGGTATCGGACGTGTTTTTGAGAAATCTTTCAAAAGACAAAATCATTGCGTTTAAATCTTTAAAATAATCCGGGTGGTCCATCTCAAGATTTAATATAACTGATATGTTCGGGTAAAAATTCAAAAACTGGTCAAGATATTCGCAGGATTCAAGCAGAAAATAATCCTCTCCGCCGATTTTATAGGCCGAGTTAACCGGAGGATATATTGAACCTATAAAAAACGTCGGGGCTGTTTTTGCTTGCATAAAAATCTCGCTTGCCATAGAAGTAACGGACGTTTTGCCGTGAGTTCCGGAGATTCCAATAGAAGTTTTGTATCCGGACATTAATTCGCCGAGCATTTCGGAACGTTTTATTATCGGGATATTTAATTCCCGCGCCCTGATTATTTCGGGATTGTCGTCTTTTATTCTTGCGTTATAGACTAATAATCCGCAGTCTTCGCCGATATTTTCTTTTTTGTGGGATATAAATATCTTAATTCCCTTGCTCCTTAAATTATTTACAGAGTCGCTTTCGACTATGTCGGACCCGCAGACTTCATAGCCTCTCTGTTTCAGCGCCGCCGCAATAGCGGACATGCTTATCCCGCCGATTCCCGAAAAAAAGATTTTCGAGCTTTTATTTTTTAAGTATTTCAAAAAAACCTCCAGCCTTTCAAATTATTTATATAATTTAATTTATTTGTTTTAATATTTTAAATTATATGCCAAAAATCAAGATATGTAAACAGAAATTTGTTCTGTTTTGCCTAATATTAATAATTATTAACGATAAATTAATTATATTTTAATTTTTACAACATTTTTTAGATGTATTATATAACTGTAAATAGCTATCGGTATAATCATCAACGTATATTTTTTTAAGTATTATAAATAATAATCATTGACTTTATATCGACAGGTTAAATTTAAATCATTTATATTTTTTATCAGGAGGAACAAAAAATGGAAATTTCGGATATTAAAGTTCGCAAAACGTTTGAAGAGGGACCGTTAAAAGCAATAGTTTCGGTTACTTTTGACAACGAACTCGCAGTCCACGACGTGAAAATCATCTACGCGAAAGAAAAATTGTTTTTAATAATGCCCAGCAGGAAGAATCTTGACGGGACCTATAAAGACATAGTGCACCCTATAAACAGCGAATTCAGGCTCAAGCTCGAATCGGCGATACTCGCAAACTATCACGAGGTGCTTGAAGCCCAGAAGAACGCCGCAGGCGAAGAAATTTAAATTCGGGGTTTCCCGAAGTTCATGATACGGTTTACAGACAAATTTTAAAGATTTTAAAAATAGTTTGTAAACTGTATTTTTTTGCTTATTTACTCTTGATTTATTTGTTTTTTTGTATTATAATAATATTTATATAAAAAATTTAATAATATTTTGATTAATTAATATTAACGAAAAAGGAGATTTATTTATTATGCAATATCGTAAATTCGGAAAAACGGGGAAAATGATTTCGGCTCTCGGGTTCGGCTGTATGAGGCTGCCCGAATTTGAAAAGGACGGCAAATGGTTTATCGACGAGGAAAAAACCCTGCCCATGCTCCATAAGGCGTACGAAGAAGGCGTAAATTATTTTGACACCGCCCATATGTACTGCCACGACAACAGCCAGTATACTCTCGGCAAAGCGGTAAAAAAGATGAAGCGCGAAGACGTAATGCTCGCGACGAAGCAGCCGCTGCATCTCGTCAAAGAAACCGGGGATTACAGAAAGGTTCTGGAAGAACAGCTGAGGAGACTGGACGAGCAGTATATTGATTTCTATCACTTCCACGGCATAAACAAAGGCAGTATGGACGGACAAATCAAGCCGCTGAAACTAATGAAAGAAGCCCAAAAGGCAATCGACGAGGGGCTTATTAAACATATGTCGTTCTCTTTTCACGGCGACCCGAAAGATATGAAATATATAATCGAACAGGGCGAGATATTCTCTTCCGTCTTACTCCAGTACAATCTGCTCGACAGGTCGCACGAAGAGGCGATTGCGTATCTCGCGGAATCCGGAGTAGGCGTCGTCGCTATGGGTCCGGTAGCGGGAGGACGTCTCGCCGCTCCGTCAAGCCTCGCGGACAGGCTGCTTGGGGATAAAAATCCCGAAACCGCCGAACTCGCCGTAAGGTTTGTTCTGGGTAACCCGAACGTTTCCTGCGCCCTCTCGGGTATGGGCTCGATGAAAATGCTCGAACAGAATTTAATCGCGGGCAATTTAGAAGTACCCATGACCGCCGAAGATTTCGAAAAGGCGAAAAAATTAATGGGCGACCTGAAGAAATTCTCCGATTTGTACTGCACCGGCTGCGACTACTGCAAACCGTGCCCGCAGAATATAAACATACCCCGTATATTCGACGCGTATACTCACCATAACGTTTACGGCATGACAGAACTGGCGAAAAATATGCACAGGGAAGTAGTTGAAGGACGCAAGGACTGGGGAGGAAAGCTTATATCGGAGCCGGCGTCAAAATGTACGGAGTGCGGTACTTGCGAACCGAAATGCCCGCAGAATATTAAAATCATAGAGAAACTGAAAGAAGTCGATAAAGTCCTGTCGGGTCTGTAAGCGCGAGTTTTATTAAAATTTAAAAATATGGCGGATTTATGCAAAAAGAACTACCTGTGAGGAAAAATATACGGCTGCAAGGATATGATTATTCAGCTTCGGGGTGTTATTATATAACGATATGCGTTAAAAACAGACATGAGATTTTATGGAAAGAATATGATAGTGTAGGGGCGCGCATTGCGCGTCCGCTCTCTGCCGTAGGCAACGTCGTAAAAACTGCAATCGAAAATATTCCGAAAATATACGACGGCGTTTATATTGATATATTCGCCGTAATGCCGAATCATATACATATGATTGCTCGAATTGAAAACAGCGGACGCGCAATGCGCGCCCCTACAGTTTCACGTATCATCAATCAATTTAAGGGGTATGTTACCAAACAAATCGGTTTTTCTATATGGCAGAAATTGTTCTATGACGAAATTATACGAAACGAGCAAACATACCGTAATATTTGGCAGTATATAAACGAAAACCCCGAGAAATGGGCAGAAGATGAGTTTTATTAAAAATTTAAAAAAGGATTTGTATTTTTATGGATAATATATTGTTCGCAAAAGAAAGAAAAATCGTGAGGGAAATCGCGGCGAAATATTATAATACGGCGATGAGCGGAGAAAATCTCGAAAAGGCGCGGCTTTTCAGGGCCGTGAACAATAAAAAAATGATTAGGCCGGTCGTCTTAATCGACGAAATCCCGTGGTTTGAGCTGAATATCGACGGCTGTCTCGACTGCGCGTGCGAAGACCCGGAATTAAGAAAACTCGAGTCTCATTTCAGATACTGGCTCGCGCGCCATAAGTATTTCGGCTGCGATTTATTTTTAAATCCCGTTTTTTTGGTCACGAAACAGGTAAGCGTCTCGGGACTCGGCGTGGAAACCGAAGAAAGGGTAGTCGAAACGAATAAAAATAATTATATAAAAGCGCATCAGTATTTCGATATGCTCAAAACCGAAGAGGATTTAGACAAATTAAAATATCAGACGGTTACTTACAACGAAGAACCGACTAAAAAAAGCTTTGAGTTCGCGGCCGACATAATCGGCGATATTATGCCGGTAAAATTAACCGGGCTGTCGTGCGACAACGGACTGGGTCACGCTCTCTGGGATGTCGTCGCGAGGCTGAGGGGCGTCGAGAATATGCTCATGGATTTTGCGGAGAGACCGGAGTTTATGCACAAGACCGCAAGAAAAATGACGGATATTTTGATTGACAGAATACGTCAAATCGAAGAAAAAGGACTTCTCGGAGTGGAGCAGACGTATATACACTGCACGCCCGCCTTAACGGATTGCCTTGAACGTCCGGGCGATTTTGACGATATAAAATTAAATAATATCTGGGGTCGCGCGGTCGCGCAGATTTTCGGCTCCGTGTCGAAAGAGATGCACGACGAATTCGACATAACCTATTCTTCCGAAGCTATGGAACCGTTCGGCATGGTCTATTACGGCTGCTGCGAGCCGTTGGACGACAGGATAGATATTTTGAAAAAAATCAAAAATCTAAGTAAAGTTTCTATTACGCCGTGGGCGGATATAAACAGGGCGGCCGAAATAATCGGGGGGGATTATGTCGTGGCGGCGAAACCGAATCCGGCGAACGTCAGTACGGGGTTCGACGAGGACGTTATAAGAAAAGAGCTGAAAGAAATAGTAGACGCGGTAAAAAGAAATAATTGCTCGTGCGATATAGTGTTAAAAGATATTTCAACGGTCGCGGGAAAACCGGATAATTTAATTAAATGGGCTCAAATAGCGATGGAAACCGTAAATGATTATTAGCTTTTCGACTTAAAGAGTTCATAAAAAATTCACAGAATATTTTCTCTTAAATTTAGCTTAAAAGATTGACAAAACGAAAAATATAGTGTATAATGTAAAAACAGAACTATATAAACAGGTTTGAAAATTGCAAATATATCGACAGGAGGAAATATTTGTGAAAATAAATTTAAGAGATATAAAAAAGGCGGCGGCCGCCGTCCTGATTGCCGCGGCGGCGGTTATACTGACTTCCGTTTTGTTCTCGACGAGCGTATCGGCGAGTATAAATATATCGGTGGACTACGTCGGGGAGACAATAATTCTGTCGGGTCTTGAAGAATCGGAAAAGCCCGTTACGTATATGTATTCGCCCAAGGTAAGCGAGAAACTTGACCCGGCGACTGCCGGGTCTGCCGACCGGACGAGGCTCGCGGCCGAAAAATGGTATCCCGTCTACGGAAACGAGATAGATATAAGCAAGCTTATCCCCCGCTCGGGGCAGATATATATTGCGTTCAGAGACGCGGGCGAACTGCCCGATATACACGGCGTATATTATTCGAGAAGGGTGTCGGCGGCCATATCGAGCAGGCCCGCTCTGCCGTCGAATACGAAGAGTCACGTGAAATACAGTCCGTCGACCGAATCTATAGTGACGGGCGGGATTTTCGGCGAAGACGGCGCGGCGTACGAATACAGAGTGGGCATAAGCCAATGGGTCAGGGCCGCGGGCGCTACCATAGACGCGAGTTCCAAATATAACTCGATGGGCGGCGTGGTTTCGATAAGGAGCGCCGCGACTAATTCGAGCTTCGCCTCGGCCGAATATAAAGTCAAGATTCCGAAATCCCCCGCGCCCCCGAAAGTCCGGGTGAACGGCGGTCGGATTATAGGGATAAATACCAAAAATCACAGGTGGGCGGCCGCGGAAAACGGCCCTTACTACTCTTTTAACTTCTCGTCGATTATCCTTAAAAATTTCCCGGAGCAGATGAAAGTAAACGATACGCTGACATATGCCGGCGCGTTTGCCGAGCCGAGAATCAGCATAGACGGCGTGGAACACATAGCGATGTACATAAAAATACCCGCTACCGACAAAAAACCGTCCTCTATGGCGCAGCGGCTGTGGGTTCCCGTGAACGAAATCCCGGGCGCGTCGAACGAACCGGCAGAACCGGTAATATAAAATATTAGAATAAAGCGAAATAGGCGGCGGGGGCTCTCCCCCGCCCTGTGAATGTTGAAAATAAAAAATAAAATAAAAATAAGTTTGACAAAATAAAAATATTGTGTTATAATGACGTTCAGTCGGAAATTTATCCGAATAATTGCTGTAAAAAACGGAGTGATTGAACTTTTGGGAAAAATAAAAAGAACGGGCGGAAAAATATATAAGAAATACAGGAACGAAAATCTGAAAGACGGCAGGAAACAGGAATCTAAAAGACAGAAGCAGATAATAACTTACAGGCTGCTGGCGCTTTTCGCGGTTACTTCCGTTACGGTTATATTTTTTGTCTATGCGATGAATATGAAGCGCGCGGGTCTTCAGACTCTCGGGTCGATATCTTTTGCGGGGCTTATGTTTTCGTCGGGATTATTTATAGTCTCGGGGATATTTCTCGCGCTGAAGCTTATAAAAAATACCCCGGGGAAAATCAAGCAAATAAAAGTGATAGATGCGGGGGGAGTCTTTGCGGTGTCGGCGTTTTTGTTCTTCGCTTTTACGCTGATTTTTTTCAGGGGGCAGACGTGGATACCGTTTATGACCGCGCTCGCGCTGGCGGCGACGGCGGTCGTCTACCTGTACTATCTGTATCAGAGAGAGTTTTTCTGGTTCGCCTTGTTCACGGCGGCGGGCTGCTTCTGCCTGTATTTTTCGCAGACGGGTTTGCTGGCCTCGGGAAATACGGATTACAGAATATTTTTCAAGGTTCTGCTTGCGGTTCTGCCGGTTTTGATTGCGTCGTTCGCCCTGACCCTCAGGAAGAACAAAGGCAGGCTGAAGTGTAAATACTGCAAGGCCGATATAAAAATACTCGGGGAGTCGGCGAAATATTTTCAGTTTTTTATATTGGCGGCGCTGAGTGCGGTTTTCGCCGTACTGGGATTCCTTCCGGCGGCGCCGGCTCCGTTCAGCTTTTTCTATCTGATTTACGCCGTTCTCGGCTGCTTTATCGCCGTCGGCATATATTTTACGGTGAAAATCATTTAAAATAATTTAGAATAATTCAGGGAGACCGGTCATGTCAAACGCGGCTTTTCAGAATATGCTGGGAAAATACAGGGATATATTGGGCAGGGAAATAGGGATAATAGACGAAAACGGGAATATCGCCGCCTGCACGGACAGCGTCAAGATAGGCAGGACCCGTAACGATATATGCCGGGAGATGAAATTTTACAGAAGCAGGGAAGAGTATATAAAGGACGGATACACTTATAAATATATAGAGCGCAGTTTCGATTCGGGCGTTATGTCCGAGCATATTCTGTTTGTGTCGGGAGACGACCCGGAAGCGTCCAAGACGGTCGCTTTGCTCGCCATGTCTCTGGGGAGTTTCCAGAATTTATACGACGACAGGTTCAAAAAGCTTTCTTTTATGAAGAACGTCATTCTGGACAATATTCTCCCGGGGGAGATTTTCAACAAGGCGAAAGAGCTTAATCTCGGCGAGGATACTGAGAGAATCGTCTATCTTGTGAAATTTCCCGAACAGGGCGGAGATATAAGCCCGGCGGATATAATACAGAGCATATTTCCCGATAAGATAAAAGATTTTATAATAAGCGTAGACGACAGGGACGTCGCGCTGATAAGAGAAATCGGCGCTCCCGGCGACGATAAGGACGAGGAAACCGAAAAAGTCGCGAAGGCGATAGTTTCGACCGCGAGTTCGGAATTTTTCACCAAGGTCGTCGTCGGAATCGGCGGCTCCGTACCGGAAATAAAAGACCTGTCGAGGTCTTTCAGGGAAGCGCAGACGGCTCTCGAGGTCGGCAAAGTTTTCGACGGGGAAAAAGAAATCATAAACTATAAGAATCTGGGCATAGGAAGAATAATATATCAGCTGCCGACGACTCTGTGCGAGGCTTTTCTCCGGGAAGTGTTTAAGGACGGCGCGCTCGAATCCCTGGACCGGGAGCTGCTCATAACGATACAGAGCTTTTTCGAGAACAATCTGAACGTCTCGGAGACTTCGAGGCGGCTTTTCGTCCACAGGAACACGCTCGTCTACAGGCTGGAGAAAATCAAGAAGCTGACGGGGCTCGATTTGCGCGAGTTCGAACACGCGATAATATTCAAAGTCGCGATTATGGTCAAGAAATATTTGTCGTCCAAACGATGGAGAAGTATATAAATAATTATGATAGAGTTTAAAAACGTAAGGAAAGAGTACCCTAACGGATTCGTCGCGCTGAGGGATATAAGTTTCAAGATAGCGGCGGGCGAGTTTGTTTTTATAATCGGCGAGTCGGGCTCGGGAAAAACGACGGTTACGAAGCTTCTTCTGAAAGAAGAGGAGGCGACGAGGGGCAGGATAATCGTGGACAATAACGACATTACGAGGATGCCGGGAAGAAAAGTGCCGTATTACAGAAGAAGCCTCGGCTATGTCTTTCAGGATTTCAGGCTGTTCCCGAATATGACGGTTTACGAGAATATCGCGTTCGCGATGAGGGTCGTGGGAGAGCCGGGGTACAGGATAAGAAAAATGGTGCCGGCGATTCTCGACACTATAGGGCTCAGGGGCAGATTGAAATCTTACCCGAAAGAGCTTTCGGGCGGGGAGCAGCAGAGGGTCGCCCTGGCGAGGGCGGTCGTGAACCGTCCGGACACTATAATAGCGGACGAGCCGACGGGGAACCTCGACCCCAAAATGAGCCTTGAGATTATGGCGAGCCTCGAGAGAATAAATAATATGGGCAAAACCGTGATAGTCGTCACCCATGAGAAAGCCCTCGTCGACCATTTTAAGAAACGGGTCATGACTATAAAAAACGGAAATATAGTAAACGACCAGATTGCCGGGGCGTACAGTTACAAAAAAGCCGAGAATCAGCACTTATTCGATATAGAGCGCCGGATACTCGCCGAACGCGCCGAGAGGGAAAACCGAAGATGAGACAGTACAGCATAATATTTTTTATAAGACAGAGTCTGCGCGGTCTGTTCATGAACAGCATCATGAGTATCACGTCGGTATTTATTTTAACGTCGTGCCTTTTGCTGACCGGGAGTTCGGTCCTTTTGATAATCAACGCCGATTTGAACCTTAAAAGGCTGGATTCGCTCAACAAAATAGTTTTTTTTATAGATAAAGACCATGAGTCTGAAGAAGCCCTGGCGAAGATACAGGCTGAAATAGACGCTCTCGCAAACACGAAGAGCTGGAGGTTTATCTCGAAGGAAGAAGCGTTTGAGAATCTCAGGGAGCAGTACGAGAGTTTCGCGAGCGTTTTCGACAGCAGCAGGGGTCTTCTCGCCGACGTCATACGGGATAATCCGCTGCGCCATACAATCGAAATCGAGTACAAGGACATAAACGACGTCGGCACGCTCGTCTATCAGCTTAACACGATAGAGGGAAGGGCAAAAATCAATAACCAGGTCGAGACGGCGGAGCTCGTGAGAAACATTCAGAATATAATTATGCTCGTCATGCTTGGATTTCTGGCTATTTTGTTTATCGTGCCGGTGTTTATAATATTAAGCACGGTGAGGCTTTCTGTCCACGCGAGACGTCAGGAAATCATAATAATGCGCTATATAGGCGCGACGAATTTTTTCATACTTTTCCCGTTTTTGCTCGAGGGTATAATAATCGGCGTAGTTTCGGCCGTAACCGCGTATATAACGCAGTCGTATATATATAACGGCGCGGTGAGGGCGCTTCTCGGGATAGAAAGCGGCATGGAGTTCATAGCGTTTCCCGAAGTGAACGCTATGCTGTTCGCGGGATTTTTATTTACCGGGGTTTTGTGCGGGCTGTTCGGCAGCGGACTGTCCTCGCGAAAATATCTCGAAGCGTAAAAAAACAGAGGGAGGCTGATAGTTTGTTTATAATAAAAAATAAGAAAATAATAATATTGTTTTTGATGTGCCTTTTGGTTTTTGTTCCCGCGCCGTCCGGCTCGTCCGGCATGAATCCGGTATCGGCGGACAGCGTCATAGACGATTTGCAGAAACAGATAAACGACAGGCAGGCGTCCATAAAGGCAAGCGCGGCAAGAAGAAAAGAGCTCGAAAAGTCGATTGCGAATTTAAAAAACCAGCAGGCGGTCGCTATTAACGACAAGAGGGTGTATGATAATTTAATCGCCGAAATCGAAGCCGAAGCGAGAGAGACCGAGGCGTTAATAGAAGACCTGAAAGAGTTGATTGCCCGCGGAGAAACGGATATTATGAACGCGCAGGAAGAATACGACAGGAGTTACGGGCTGTTTCTGGAAATGATAAGGTTCGCGCACGAGGAAGGCGATACGGATTATCTGGGCATGCTTCTCAAATCAAAAAGTTTTACGGATTTTTTGGCGCGTATGGATATAATATCGAGTATGCTCGAATATAATAAAAACGTGATAGACAGTCTCGTACAGTCGAAAGAGACTCTCGAAAAGGCGAAGCAGACCCACGAGAACATGGCTGAACAGAACAGCGAATTCGTCGGGCATCTCGCGAAAATCTCGGCCGAAGTCAAAGAACTCAGCGATAAGGCCGAAAAAGCCATAAATCAGGCGAACAGGGACCTGCAGGAGAATATCGCGCTGCAGGCCGAGCTCGACAGGGACGCGTTAAGCACCCAAAGCGAAATCGCGAGGCTGTCGAAAGAGCTCCAGGCAAGGCAGGAAAGCCAGAGAAAATACGTTGGCGGGACGTTTTTGTGGCCGCTGCCGACCGCAAACGGACGTGTGAGTTCGGGGTTCGGCAGCAGAAGAAGCCCGATAACCGGACGGCCCGAGCATCACGACGGCATAGATATCCCCGCGCCTAAAAATACGGATATTTACGCGGTGAACGAC
>WRMA01000058.1 GCA_009777355.1 Oscillospiraceae bacterium
GTCTGAAAAATGCCTGACAAGACCTTTCTGCGTCGTTTTATTATAATACGGCGTGACCTGAAGTATGCCGTCGGCTCCGGCTTTTTCGCAGTGTTTTGAGAGTTCTATTGCATAGGCCGTATCGTTCGAGCCCGCGCCGGCAATCACTTTTACCCTGCCGTTTACTTTTTCAACCGTTACGTCCACCATTTTTTTATGTTCATAATCCGATAAAGTCGACGCCTCGCCCGTCGTTCCGCAGACTATTACCGCGTCGATATTATTTTTTATTTGAAACTCTATAAGCTTATAATAATTTTCGTAATCGACTTCTCCGTTTTTAAACGGGGTTATTATAGCGGTTCCCGCGCCCTTGAAAATTCTTCTGCTGTTTCCCATGATATAAAAACTCCTTAAATTTTTTATTATTTATAAAAATCATAAAAATTCTTGTATTTATTTTTTATTTGCGCTATAATACAAAAATATTCTACTAACAATTATATGCGTATCGCTTATATTATTTTATCACGTATTTATATATATGTCAAATATTTTTTAAATAAATCGACAAGAAATCAGGAGAAAATAAAAAGAATGGGAACTCTCAAAGATTATTATTTTGATTTGCCCGAGAATTTAATAGCGCAGAATCCCGCCGAAAAACGTGACTTCTCGAAACTTATGGTTATTGACAGGAAAAATAATACTGTAGAACACAGGAATTTTTATAATATTATAGATTATCTATGTCAAGGCGACGCCCTTGTCATCAATGAATCGAGGGTTTTTCCCGCCCGTCTGCTCGGAGACGTCGCCGAGTTCCTGCTGCTTGAGAACAAAGGCGGCGACGTCTGGGAAATTATCATGAAACCGGGAAAAAAAGGCAGAAAAGACGCTGTTTTTTCTTTCGGGGAAAGCTCCGGAGGCGGCAGTTTCGAGCTGACTGCGAAGATTTTAGAAACGCTTGACGGCGGCAGAAAGCTCGCCGAATTTTATTACGACAAAAATATTTACAAGAATCTTTTCGCCGTATTAGAAAAAATCGGAAAAATCCCGCTGCCTCCGTATATCAAAGAGGGCGCGGTTACTGTAAACGCAAAAGAGAGGTATCAGACGGTTTACGCGAAAAAAGATAAAACCGGTTCGTCCGCCGCCCCTACCGCGGGACTGCATTTTACTGATGAAATTCTCGATTCGCTCAAAGAAAAAGGCGTAATTATATGTCCGGTTACCCTTCACGTCGGGCTCGGAACGTTCAGACCGGTCAGGAGTGAAGATATTAGCGCGCATAAAATGCACGAGGAATATTACGGCATACCGGAATCCAGCGCGCGCGAAATATCAAAAGCGAAGAGAGAGAACCGGAGAGTTATCGCGGTCGGCACGACTTCGTGCAGAACTCTGGAGGGCTGTTTTGCGAAGTACGGCAAAATCTCGGCGCGCGAAGACAAGACGGATATATTTATTTACGAAGGCTATGAGTTTAAAATCACGGACGCTCTTATAACGAATTTTCATCTTCCCGAAAGCACGCTTTTAATGCTCGTCTCTGCTTTTTACACCCGGGAGAAAATACTCGGGGCGTACGGGGAAGCGGTAGAGAACGGCTACAGGTTTTTCTCGTTCGGCGACGCCATGATTATTTTATAGTTTCTTAAACAAATAATTTAAATAAATGCTGTAAAGCTATTGACTTCCCGGGATATTGGTGTTATAATGATGTAATATATAACACACGATTTAAAGGTCTGCGCTTTGCAAAAGCAGTATTTTTATGAAAAATATTTTAAAATACGCCGCGTATAAAATCTTCGTGGGATTGATTCTCGCGGTCGTTATGGTTTACTCGATATTTCAGTATTGGAAAACGATGGGCTCGCTGATTGAGACCGAGAGAGCGGACCTGGAAGTCCGCCGGTCCGTTACGGAAATATACGGCTATATATTCAGGAACGAAGAAATAATATACTCTTCCGGAGGAAATTCCGTGAATTACCTGACCGATAACGGCGGAAAAGTCGGCAGGAATCAGCGTATCGCCCGGATTCACCATACGTTCTCGGACCTTTCGGCGAGAGAGGAAATAAACGAGACGGACAAAAGATTATATATATTAAACGCCAGCAATATAAACCTGGATTTTGTCAATTCAAATATATCCGGCATAGAGAGAATAGACGCCGATTCGAACGCCGTATATACGGAAATGATGAAGAATATAAGTTCGGGCAAAATCAGGGACGCGGGAAAAAACAGGGACGAGCTGCTTATCATGCTCAATAAAAAGCAGTTAATCAACGGAACGCTAAGTTCCGGAATATTTGATAATTTAATAGCCGAGGCGGACGAGAAAAAAAGAACGCTTACGCAGAGCGCGTCCGGGTCGGGAGCGGGGGCTTCCGACGTTTATTCGAACAGAGCGGGAATTTTTTATCATACGGCCGACGGATACGAGAATTATTTTACCGGCGATTCCGTAAAGACCCTTGATTTCGAGAAGTTCGGCGAGCTTATGGAAAAAGAGCCGGACGTTAATATCCTGAACGGCGCCCTCGGCAAGACGGCGTATGATTTCAACTGGTATCTGGTCTGCAAAACGGAAAAAAGCTCCGCGGCCGATTTTACGGCCGGCAGGACTTACGATATAGTGTATCCGTTTTCGTATAACAAATCTATCCCGTCCGTGCTGACGAGACGGATTGACGGCGCGGATTTAAATTCGGGCGAGGCGATACTTGTGTTCGAGGCGTCTTCTATCCCGGTTGACTTTGACTTTTCCAGAAAACAGACGATTCAGATAGTGCGCAGCGAAGTCTCGGGGATTAAAGTTCCCGTCGAAGCTCTGCATATCGTTACCGGAGAAGACGGCGAAACGTCCGAAGGGGTGTATGTGCAGAGAGGGAACCGTATCGTATTCAGGGAGCTGCCCGCGTCTGAACGGCTTGGTATGTTCGACGGGTATTATCTGTATCTCGAGCCTTCGAAACGACCGGAAACCGGAGGAGGACAGCTGCTGCTTTACGAAAATATAGTGATATCGGGAAAAGATTTATACGACGGAAAAGTAACGGATTAGGATAATTAATAGTTAATTATTGTTAATTATTAGGAAAGGGGAAAGTTTATGAGTTTTTTGAAAAAACTGTTCGGCGCAGCGCCGGAGAAAAGCGTCCGTAAACCGAACGCGGAAACTCCCGCCGGAAATTCAGCCGAATCATACCGGAAAACCGAAGCCGGAGCGCGGCAAATCATACGGGATTTCCCCGGAGCGCATGAAGATATGTTCGGGCGGGCGGTTATCCCGTTCGGCGAGTATCCCCAGACTTTCGACGGGGGAAAAGAAGCGATTATGTGGATTGTTCTGAATCCCGGTTCATACGGCGAAGACGGCGGGCTGTTTCTGCTGTCCGAGAAAATCCTCGACTGTATGAGATTTCACCACGATACGTCTCACGGGAAAGAATGGCCCAAAGGCGACATTCCGAGATGGGCGGAACCGGGCGAGTATCTCAACACGGAAAGCGACGACAGGATTCCCAATATACCCGAATATTACTGGAAGCCCGAAAAGAGATGGCCTCCTGATTCGAACGAATACTGGAAGCGTTCGGATATCGGCAAATGGCTGAACGGCGGCGCGTGGATTTTCGATGATTTATGTACATATCCCAAAAACTACAGGCAGGATTATTTTTTCGACAATGCGTTCAGTTACGAAGAGCAGGGCAGAATAATCGACGGGTACGGCGGTAAAATATTTCTCCTGAGCCTGGATGAAATCAGGGCGTACTCAAACGTTTTGGGGCAGATTAAAGCGGGCGGAACAGATTACGACCTTCAAGCTCCCAGACGCGCGCTGCCGACGGAGTATGTTAAAAATACAGAAATATTCAGAGACGAGTGCAAACTGTCTTTTAACTCAAGCGGAGTCGTGGATAAATCAAGGATTAAAGTCAGCGGCGCGGAATTTTTGCCGACGGGAGACGTTTCGAAACCCTGCGCGCAATGGTGGCTGCGTACCAGAGGGGAATATTACCGCAGCGTTTTATATGTCCATGCGCACGGAGGGATAGGCATACAGGGAGGAAAGACTTCGTTCGACAGTCATTGGCTCGGCGTGCGCCCGGCCATGCAGGTCAGGACAGATTAAAACAGATAAAAATAAAACGCAACGGTAAATTAATAAATAAATTGTAGGGAACGGATTTATCCGTTCCGCAGATACGTATAATTTCTTGTTTTCACGGAACGCATAAATGCGTTCCCTACAATACAAAATATTAATTTGGTCTTGTAATTTATATAAATTAAATTAAAAAACGGGCGGAAATTTAATTATGGCTTCAGACTACAGTTATATAGGCGAGAATTTAGATATAATCCGGGAGAAAATAAATAAAGCGGAGAGAAACAGAGATAATAAATACAACTCCGGAAAAGTTAAGCTGGTTGCGGTAACAAAAACGGTAGGGGCCGAAAAAATAAATTTCGCGGTGTCCAGGGGAGTTAATTTAATCGGCGAGAGCAGAGTACAGGAACTTCTGGCAAAATACGATAAATTAGACAGGGATAATCTCGGGATTCATTTTATCGGCAGTCTTCAGACGAATAAAGTCAAGTATATAATAGACAAAGTCAGCCTGTTCCAGTCGGTCAATTCTGTTCGTCTGGCCGAAGAAATCAATAAGCGGGCTTCGCAGCATAATATAAAGGCGGATATCCTGATAGAGGTTAATATCTGCGGGGAAGAGTCGAAGACGGGAATCGACGGGAACGGAGGAAGAGTTACCGAGTTTATAAAATCGCTTAAAGATTTTGATAATTTGAGAATAAAGGGTCTGATGACGATACCGCCGCCTCCCGGAAAACTCGAAGAAAACGAAATATTAAAAGTTTTTGGCAGAATACATGAAATTTTTCTTGACATGCAGTCAAAAAAAACGGATAATACAGACAATACGGAAACGGATATAAATATTTTATCGGCCGGGATGTCCGAAGATTTTGAGCGGGCGATAGCGTTCGGTTCGAACATGGTAAGAATCGGAAGCGCGCTCTTCGGAAAAAGGCTTTAAAGCGGCTGGTAATTACAGTAATTATTTATTGCGGAGGAATTTTATAATGAAATTATGGGATAAAATGATGAAGGGGATTCACCCTGACGAAGAGGACCAGTTTAACGATATTTTTGAGGAGGACGAGACATACGGAGACCCCTCCGGAGGAAGCATGGGGGATTTGGGGGATTTCATGGTTTCGGGGGGATACTCCCCGTCGCCGTACGGCGCTCCCGTTCAGAACCCTAACCCGAATCAGGGAGGGTTTTCGCAGCCGGGTCAGCCGCAGCCGGTTTATCCTCCCCAGCAGCAGCCCGCCGCGCAGCCCGCGGCCGGGGGAATGACCGTCTCGGTCGGCGGCAACACACAGACTTCGGTCGAGCTGAAAGTGGTCAAGCCGGGAGACTACCAGGAGGTGACCCAGATAGCCGACCATCTGATAAACAGGAGAACGGTTATTTTGAATCTCGAAGACACGAATAAAGAAACCTCGAGGCGCCTGCTTGATTTTTTGGCCGGGGTAGCCTATACTATACAGGGTCAAATCGAGAGGGTAGCGGACAGGACTTTCGTCATTACTCCCAGCAATATCGGCATAAGCGCGGACCATCTGAAAGACGACTCGCGCGCCAAGGGCGGCAGTACGAGGACCGACAACGCCATTATATATTAGAATATTGAAACTTCGCGCCGCGGTCGCGTACGCGCGCCGCCTTTGATTTCGACGTTTAGGGGTGATTTATTGCATTATATTATTTTGAATATTCTGGCGGCGCTGGTAGTCGCGGTACTGTACGCGATGCAGTTCCTCATGTTCGGCAGAGCCATTATGTCCTGGTTTTCGCCGGACGAAGACAATAAAGTCGCGCAGTTTTTGTATTTCGTCACCGAGCCGTTCGTTTACCCGATACGCAAAGTGATGCAGAAGTTCGATTTCTTTAACAATATGCCGATAGATATGTCTTTTATGGCAGCGATAATTATCCTGATTATTTTCACTAATATTCTGGGAGGCAGAATTTCGTTTTGATTAGTAGTTATATAAATAAAAATTCAAGAGAATAATAAAATTTAGGGGTGAAAAAATGATTCCTCCGCAGGAACTCAAAAAACAGAAACCGTCCGCGCGTTCGGCGAAGGGCTACGATATTGCCCAAATGGACGATTATATCAATTTTTTAAACGAAAAATACGCAGAGGCTTATTTGCAGTGCGACGCGTACGACAAGAAACTGAAGATTGTCGCCAACCGTATCAGCGACATACAAAACGAAGAGGAGCTTATACGCAAGCTGTCGATAAATACGCAGAGGAACTGCGACAGGCTCCTTGCCGAAGCCGAAGAGGAAGCGAAGAAAAAAATAGAGGAATCCCGTGGGATAGCCGAGCGGATTATTGCCGAAGCGGTGAATAAGGCCCGGTCGGCTCTGGACTCGGTGGAGCGGAAAGCCGAAGCGCATATCGAGTCGTCCAAAGAAAGGGCCGACGCTTTGCTTATGTCCGCAAGGGGCAGATGCACGAAACTTTTAAGCGACTTCAAAAAAGAAATCGCGGCGCAGACCGGGAACATCATGAAGATAAAAGCCGTATCGGACGAGTTTAATTCAAAGCTTCTGCTGATGTATAAAAATCATCTGGGTTTGATTAACGAGAACACATATACTCCGGCAATAGACCTTGAAGGTTTGACCGAATCGAAGCTTTTTGACGCCGTAATGCAGGAAATCAAAAACGACGCCGCCGAAATTGCCAGGAAGACGTCTAATATTAATATCGAGTATGATTTCGAAAAAGAGCTGGAAATCCTGAAAGACAGCAGAAACGCCGTCGACAGGCTCGGCGCGATAAGTTCCGGGGTAAATAACGGAACGGGAGCGGGAAGCTCAAACTTAAACTCAAATTCAAGTTCAAGTTCGGGCGTAGACGGCGACGAGGACGTTAAAGTGTTCTCTAAAAACTCCGCCGGTCCGGCGGGTTACGCCTCCGGCGGCGCCGTCAATATCAGTAAAGACAATCCTTCGGACGGTATATACGCCGAAAAGCCTCTGGCAACTTATGACAGCGACGATTACGAATACAAAGGCGGGGAAAAATACGGCGGAGGTTCGGATTCGGGTTCAGAGTCGGGCGGTTCGAGTTATTCGGACGAGGTCTACGGTATCGACGGCGAGGAGAGCGCGGACGACTACGGCGGCGACGATATATACGAAGACGAAGACAGGAACTCAAAAGGATTTTTGGGATTGTTTAAAAACAAGAAGAAAAAAAAACGGGGAGATTCGGGAAGATATGACTCCGGGGAAGATATTCCGGACGACGATACGGATATATTCGAAGACCTGGACGACGACGGTACGGATGATTTCGGCGGTTGATTTACCGAAATAAATCTTGCTCAGTATAAAAATAAAATTTATATAAAACGACAGGAGTAATGTTATATGTCAAGAGACTTTTCAAAAACGCTTAATTTACCCGCGTCCGGCTTTGCGATGAGGGCTAATCTGCATCAGAGAGAGGAAGAAGTATTTAATAAATGGCTTGAGGAAGGGCAGTATTTAAAGTTAATTAGTAAGAATAAAGATAAGCCCCCGTTCGTGTTTCACGACGGGCCGCCTTTTTCTAACGGCGACCTCCACATGGGTCACGCTCTGGATAAAATTTTAAAGGATTTTATCGTCAGATACAAAAACATGAGCGGATTTCTCACGCATTATATCCACGGCTGGGATAATCACGGGCTTCCTATAGAAACGGCGATAATGCGTAAGCAGAAAGTGAGCCGCAGGGATATAGGGGATTTGGAGTACAGAAAAAAATGCGCCGAATTCGCGCTGAATTTCGTCGGTATTCAGAAGAAGCAGATGCAGAGACTGGGAGTTTACGGAGACTGGGATAATTCTTATCTGACGCTGCTGCCGGGTTTCGAGGAAGAGCAGATAAAGATTTTCGGCAAAATGATAGAGAGAGGGTGCATATATAAGGGATTGAAGCCGGTTTACTGGTGCGCCAAAGACGAGACCGCTCTTGCGGAATCCGAAATAGAATACGCGGACGACGAGTGCGATTCAATATACGTCAAGTTTCCGCTGACCGATGACAAAGGGCTTATAGCGCCGCATACTGAAAATAAGACTCTCGATAAAGTTTATTTTGTAATCTGGACGACTACGCCCTGGACTTTGCCGGGCAACGTCGCGCTCTGCGTCGGGGCCGATTTCAGCTACAGTTTAATTAAAGCGGAAGCAGCCGGGGAATATTATATAATAGCGTCCGATTTAGTTGACGGGGTTATGAAAAAAGCCGGAATAGATTCTGATAATTTTGAGGTTTTGACTAAAATAAAAGGCTCCGAACTCGAAAGAACGGTTACGAAACACCCGTTTTTTGACAGGGATTCCCTTGTTATCACCGGAGACCACGTAACGCTTGAATCGGGTACGGGCTGCGTCCATACGGCGCCCGGTCACGGGGTCGAAGACTTTAACGTATGCAGGAACTATAAAGAACTGCCGATTTACGTTCCCGTTGATTTCAGGGGATATATGACGAGCGAGGCGGGAAAATACGAGGGGCTTAAAACAGAGAAAGCAAACGCGGCTATAGTCGGGGATTTAAAGATTTCCGGCATGATGTTTGCGTCTGAGAAGATAACGCACCAGTATCCGCATTGCTGGAGATGCAAGACGCCGATATTATTCAGGGCGACCGAGCAGTGGTTTTGTTCTGTGGACGATTTGAAGAAACAGGCGCTTGAAGCCGTGAAGTCGGTGAAATGGTATCCGGCGTGGGGCGAACAGCGCATGGAGAATATGCTTGACCGCGCGGACTGGTGTATTTCCCGGCAGAGAATATGGGGTTTGCCGATTCCGGTGTTTTATTGTACGAATTGCAGTAATTATGAGATAAACGAAAAATATATAAACAAAATCGCGGAGCTTTTCGGCAGGGAGGGAAGCAACGCATGGTATATTTATACTCCCGGGGAAATAATCGGGGAGGAAATGATTTGTTCAAAATGCGGGAACGACGAATGGGAGAAAGAGACGGATACTATGGACGGCTGGTTTGATTCGGGAACGAGTTACGCATATGTTTTAAAAAACAATCCGAATCACAGATTCCCGGTCGATTTGTATCTTGAGGGTAACGACCAGTACAGGGGCTGGTTTCAGTCTTCCCTGCTGACTTCTGTAGCGACAAGAGGCGCCGCGCCGTACAAAATGGTCATAACCCACGGCATGATTGTCGACGGCGAGGGTAAGGCGATGTCTAAATCCCTCGGAAACGGAATTGACCCGACTGAAGTCGTGAAAGAATACGGGGCCGACGTTTTAAGGCTGTGGGTTTCGTCCGTCGATTATACTTCCGAAGTGAAAATGTCGAAAGATATATTAAAGCAGTTGTCTGAAATATACAGGAAAATCAGAAACACGGCGAGGATTTTGCTTGCGAATCTGGGTAAACCGGGAGAGGATTTCGACCCGAAAACAGATATGGTTGAGTATTCGGAGCTTGAAGAAATCGACAAGTGGGCGCTGGGGAGATTAAACGCTCTCGTCGGCAGGGTTACGGAAGCTTACGAGAAATATCAGTATCATTTTGTTTATCACGATTTGCATAATTTCTGTACGGTCGATATGTCGAAATTATATATAGACATAACGAAAGACAGGCTTTACGTCGAGAGAAAAGATTCGAAAACCAGAAGAAGCGCGCAGACGGTCATGTATAAAGTTCTGCACGCGCTTACAAGAATGATTGCGCCGATACTTGTATTTACAAGCGATGAAATCTGGCAATGTATTCCGCCGCTTGACGGAGACGATAAAACAAACGTAAGTTTCAATAATATGCCGGAGTATGACAAATCTCTTGAAAATAAAGAAATCTCTGAAAAATGGGACAGATTATTTGATATCAGGGACGACATAACAAAGGCTCTCGAAGTTGCGAGGGAGAGTAAGACAATCGGCAAATCCCTCGACGCGAAAGTTATAATATGCGGCGGGGGCGAAGATTTTGAGTTTTTGAAATCTATGCAGAAAGAATTAAACGCCGTGTTTATGGTTTCGCAGACTGAACTTTGGTTTGCGGGCGAACTGCTCGAAGGAGCGAAAGCAACGGCGGGGGAAAAAACCGGTTTATTGATTAGCGTGACTCACGCGGACGGCGAGAAATGCGAGAGATGCTGGATATATTCGCAGGACTGCGAAAGCATCGACGGCGCGGCGATATGTCCGAGATGCGCCGGGGTTTTGGAAACGCTCGGTTAAATTAACACGGGCAAAAAATGCGGGGGCGGTTCTGCGGCGCGGCCGCCCCCCCGCATTTCAAATCGAAATTTTATTATACGGAGAGAAAAATTGATTACGGCGTTTATTATATCCGCGTTCGTTATCGCGGCGGACCAGATTTCTAAATATATTATAAAAACAAATATGAATCTTTATGAATCAATAGACGATTTTATCCCCGGTATTTTAAATATAAGATACATAGAAAACAGGGGGGCGAGCTTCGGCATACTCCAGGAACACAGATGGGTTTTTATGATTTTGTCGAGCGCCGCGCTTGTTTTGATGCTGGGCGCGATTATATATCTGGGAAGAAATTCTGTGAAAAAAAGCAATTTATTTATAAATATATCTCTCGCGTTTATGTTCGGCGGAGGAGCGGGAAATATGCTGGACAGATTTTTTAACGCAAGCGTTGACCCGAGATATATTGACGACGGCGCGAAAGTCGTCGTGGATTTTCTCGAATTTGCTTTTGTGGAGTTCGCCGTTTTTAATATAGCGGATTCGTTTATTTGCATAGGTTCGGTTTTATTCTGTATTTGTATATTCAGAGGAAAATATAAATTAAAAAATACTGATATTATTGACTTCGACGATATTATGTACGGCGGATATGACGAAGAATATGACGGAGAAATCGGGGAAGAAGTTTTATGACTGATATAAAAAGCGTCTCTGTTCAAAAAGAAGATATTAATAAACGCATAGATTTATATATCTCTGAAAAATTTGACCTGACCCGTTCGGGCGTTCAGAAAATAATCGGGAACGGCGGCGTTAAAATAAACGGCGTAATAAAAGAGAAAAACTATAAGATAAAAGCCGGGGATATTATCGAAATATTTCTGGCAGAACCCAGAGAAACGAATATTTTACCCCAAGATTTAAATCTTGACGTTTTGTATGAGGACGGGGATATAATCGTTATAAATAAACGTCAGGGAATGACGGTTCACCCGTCGTCGGGTCAGAGTTACGAAGATACTCTCGTCAACGCTTTGTTATATCGCTGCAAAGGTTCGCTGTCGGGAATCAACGGTGAAATAAGGCCCGGAATAGTCCACAGGCTCGACAGGGATACGTCGGGAGTTATGATTGCGGCGAAGAGCGACAGGGCGCATATTTGTCTTGCGGAACAGATAAAGGCGAGAGCCTTTACGCGCATATATTGCGCCGTCGCCTTCGGCAATATAAAAGACGACGCGGGAACAATAAATCTGCCGCTCGGACGCAGCAGAAAAGATTTCAGAAAAATCGCGGTTTACAAAACCGCCGTTCCTGAAAACAAAATAAGGGAAGCCGTAACGCATTTTGAGGTTTTGGGAAGATATAATTATAAAAATAACAGTTACACTTATATAAAACTTAGGCTCGAAACGGGCAGGACGCATCAAATCAGGGCGCACTTATCTCATCTTGGTCATCCCGTAATCGGCGATAAAGTTTACGGAACAGAAAATACAAATAAAAATTTTGCGTTTCTGAACGGTCAATGCCTTCACTCGAAATCCATAGAGTTTACGCACCCCGTAACAGGGGAAAAGATTTATAAAGAAGCTGATTTGCCCGGTTATTTCAAAAAAGCTTTAAGTTTGATAACATAAATCATAGATTAAATGCGTTTGTTTAAAAACTTCCGGGATATTACGGCGAACGATAATATTGCGGCCGATAACAAAAATAATAACGGCGCTAAATAAAAATAAACTGAATCCGACGTGTCGGGAGTGACGTCCGGAGCCCGGGTCGGTTCTTCGGCTTGTTTTCCGCCGTAAATTTCCGGGTTTTCGGCAGCCGGGATATATTCGAATACTTTCAGGTCATAAAGTCTTACGCTTCCCGTTTCTCCGCTGTTTTCGTCGCGTTCGGGCTGAATTACGGTTAGTTTTAAATATCTCGCGCTGACGGGGGGGAAAGAACGGTCGAAAATATCTGAATAGTCGTCCGTTTCTTCTGTTATTTTTACCCAGTTTTGTTTATCGGAGCTTACTTCGAAATAAAATCCGCCCGCGTTGAGTTCGGTTCTGCCGAAATCTTCAGCCCCCTGCGACGCTTTTATAAGCCTTACGGAATCGAAGGTTTTTTCTGTTTCAAAATCAAGCGTAATCCAGTGAGGTTCGCCGGAAGCGTTCGGCGGACAGAGCCATTTTGACTCGAGATTAATATCCCTGTCGACGAGGTTATATGGGGAATTTTCCCCGTACGGACAGCATACCGAATCTATATTACACCCGAGAGCGATATTTGTTTTTGCAAATGCGTTAATTTGAAAAACTAATATAATTAATATAAAAGCAAATGCGAAAGAGAAGATAATTTTTTTCATACAAATCAAATCCTGAATTTTAATGTTAGACTTCTTGCGAGATTAAAATCCTGATTGTAGGGGCGCGCATTGCGCGTCCGCAAAACCAGCGCAGTTTCGACGTTTTCAGACGGACGGCCAATGGCCGCCCCTACATGGTAACGTGATTTCGCAAGAGGTCTATTATTAATATTATAAACAAAATTTTATTAAAAATCAATAGTCTAAAAAATATAAATTTATGAAATTTGTTAATTTTAATTAAATATTGTTGCTATATTTATTAATTTACTGTATATTCTATAGTTAATTATAAAAATTTAT